>JASFFN010000144.1:0-5458 GCA_050124275.1 Roseobacter sp.
CGAAGGCATTCGCGAGGTGGTAGAAGCGCAGGCACGGGCCCACGGCGTGGCCCGGATCACCCGCGTGCGCGTCGAAATCGGAAAATTCGCCGGCGTGGAAAAGCCGGCGCTCGCCTTTGCCTTCAACGTCGTCATGCGCGGGTCCGTGGCCGAAGGGGCGGTGCTCGAAATGATCGACCTGCCGGGCAAGGCAATGTGTTTCGACTGTGCCCATGAGGTGCAGATCGGCGACAGACTGCAACCCTGCCCCGACTGCGGCGGCGGCAAACTGATGCCCACGGGAGGCGACGAGATGCGGATAAAGGATTTGGAGGCGGCATAATGTGCACGGTATGCGGATGCGGTGACAGCAAACTCGAAGGGCACGCCCATGAGCATCATCACCGCCACGATCACCATCATCATCACGGGTCACACGGAGACCTGCACTTCGGCGCCAACGATGCGGGTGTGTCCGTGCCGGGCATGTCGGAGGCGCGGCTCATCGAGGTGGAAACCGATATTCTGGCAAAGAACGATGCCTATGCCGCGGCCAACCGGTCACGGCTGGCGGATCTGGGTGCGCTGGCCCTGAACCTCGTATCCTCACCCGGTTCGGGCAAGACAACGCTCCTGTGCAAGACGATCGCGGCCCTGGGCGCCCAGCCCCTTGCGGTGATTGAGGGGGATCAGCAAACCTCCCGCGATGCGGACCGCATTCGGGAAACGGGTGCGAAAGCGATACAGGTCAACACCGGCAAGGGCTGTCATCTGGATGGGCACATGGTCGGCCACGCGATGGACCATCTGGAGCTTGCCCCCGGGTCCATGCTGTTCATCGAGAACGTGGGAAATCTTGTCTGCCCCGCTGCATTCGATCTCGGCGAAGACGCCAAGGTCGCGATCCTGAGCGTGACCGAGGGAGAAGACAAGCCCCTGAAATACCCCGATATGTTCACCGCGTCCCGGCTCGCCTTGCTCAACAAGATTGACCTGGCCCCGCATTGCGACGTCGATCTGGATCTCTACGAAGACAACCTGCGCCGCGTGAACCCCGGGATCGACATCATCCGCATCTCGGCACGTACCGGCGAAGGCATGGACGCATGGACCGCCTGGTTGCATGCTCAACTGGCCGGCAAGACCCGGCAGGATGCCGCGGAATGAAAGACAGCCGGCCGCTTCCCACCGTTCTTATCCTCGGCGGCACGCCGAAGGAGCAGGCGGATATGGAACGCGCCCTGTCAGATGAATTTGACTGCCTCAAGGCAAACCTGCCGGGTGAGGCCTGGACGCTCATGTCCAGCCAGTTCGTTCATGTGGCCATCTGTGCGGGCGATCTCGACGGGAACGGCTGTGTCGAGGTTTTTGAATATCTGCTGGCGCATTGGCCGGAAACAATGCTGGTGGTCGTGGGCGACAGCGACAAGGATACGCACCCGCACAGCAACATTCAGCAGGTCCTGCCCCGCGCGTGGTCCCCGGCGCAGCTGACGTGCGCCGTCTCGTCCGCAGCCCGGGTTTTTCACCTAACGCGGGAGAACGAACGTCTGGCCCTCGAAATGCGCTGCAAGACCCGTTCGCTGACCGCGCCGCGTCGGGATACGACGGCATTGGGTTTCGAGAGCATCATTCGGGTGCCCGGCTCTCCCATGGCGGCCGTGGTCAATGCTGCGCGTCAATTCGCGAGCTTCGATGTTCCGATACTGCTCATTGGTGAAGCCGGAACCGGCAAAAGTAAATTGGCCCGCGCGATCCATGACAGTTCTTTGCGCTCGGACAAGCCCTTTCGCTCGCTTGACCTGACCGGCATGTCGGATGCGGCAGTGCAACTGGCGCTCTTCGGGCGGCGGAAGCCAGCCAACGGCAGTCCGCCGGTCCAGAAAGCAGGACTGGTTCACAAGGCCGAGCAGGGCACGCTTTATCTTGCCGGTGTCGAGACCCTGTCGCGAGACTTGCAACTGCGCCTGCTCCGGCTGGCGCGCGACGGGTCTTTCGAGCCCGACGGTGCCGCGGAACCGGAACAAAGTTCCGCGCGGCTAATCGCCTCGGTCACCGTCGATCCACACCTGGCGATCGAAACGGGCGCTTTGGACGCGGCGCTTTATTTCGCGCTCTCGATCGCGGAACTGACCTTGCCGCCGCTGCGGGCGCGCAAGGGCGATATTCCTCTGCTGGCCCGCGCGGCGGCGGAAGATGCCGGGCGGCTGCACGGCAAAATGGTGCATGGGCTGGATGACGCCGCCCTCGGGTTTCTGTCAGGCTACAGATGGCCGGGGAACCTCTGGGAACTGGAGAACGAGATCACCCGGATGCTGATCCTGACGCAACAACCGCTGCTCGGGCCTGAAGTGATCTCTCGCCACATCCTGCAGGCCAGCCCGGTTCCGGAAAATGCCGATCAGGCGGGCATCATGACGGCAGATGGTCCCTTGAAGGACCGCATCGAAGCGATCGAAGCGCGAATTCTGCGCGAAACGCTCACCCGCCTGCATTGGAACAAGAGCCGGTCAGCGGCAGAACTGGGGTTGAGCCGGGTCGGCCTGCGCGCAAAGCTTGATCGGTACGGCATCACCCCGCCCCAGAAAGAGGAGGCCTGAGAGATGTGTTTGGGCATACCCGGAAAAATTGTCGAAATCACCGACGAGGCCCGCCTGACGGCGCTTGCGGATATCTCAGGGGTGCGGCGCGAGGTGAACGTGTCCTGTATCGCGGACGGACCGCTTGAAACACTGATCGGCCGCTACGCGCTGATCCATGTGGGATTTGCCATGGCGCTCATCGACGAAGACGAGGCCGCGCGCACGCTCGAGGTGCTGGAAGGCCTTGGCGAAGCACAGGAGACGCTGGAGGCCATGGAAGAGGGCCAGAAGGCTCTGGAGGAGACCCGATGAGGTACATCGAGGAATTCCGCAATCCAAAGCCCGCAGAAAAGCTTGTCGCCGCCATCACCCGAGTGATCGACCAGATCGGCGCCACCAGCGAAAACCCCGTGCACGTCATGGAAATCTGCGGCGGTCACACGCATGCGATTTTCCGCTATGGCCTCGACCGGCTGACACCAGCGGGGCTCGAATTTATTCATGGACCCGGTTGCCCCGTCTGCGTGCTGCCCATGAGCCGGGTGGACGAATGCGTGGCACTCGCCGAACGTCCCGAGGTGATATTCACCACCTTCGGCGATGCGATGCGGGTGCCGGGCACGAAGAAATCGCTGATGCAGGCCAAGGCCGAAGGGGCCGACATCCGCATGGTCTATTCGCCGCTGGACGCGCTGGAACTCGCGCGGCGCAATCCGGATCGTGAAGTCGTATTCTTCGGTCTGGGGTTCGAGACGACGACTCCGTCAACCGCCTTGTCAATTCAGCAGGCGGCGCGCGAGGGGCTGAGCAATTTCACCGTCTTCTGCAACCACATCACGGTGCCGCCGCCGATCAAGGCGCTGCTGGACGATCCCCATATGGTGCTCGACGGCTTTGTCGGCCCGGGCCATGTGTCGATGGTGATCGGCACGCATCCCTATGACTTCATTCCGCGTGACTATGGCAAGCCCATTGTCGTCGCCGGATTCGAGCCGCTGGATCTGCTGCAATCGGTGCTCATGGTTCTGGAACAAATCCGGGACGGCCGCGCCGAGGTGGAAAACCAGTATGCCCGCGTGGTGCCCGAGCATGGCAACCCCGTCAGCCTTGCGGCCATTGCAGATGTCTACGAAGCCCGCCCGAGCTTCGAATGGCGCGGGCTCGGCGAAATCGATGCCAGCGGTCTGCGCATCAGAGAAAGCTACAAAGCCTTTGACGCCGAGGAAAAGTTCGGCATCGGGTACGGCGCCGGCCCGCGCCACGTACCGGAACCCGAGGGCTGCGCCTGCGGTCTCGTCATGACGGGCCGCGCCAAGCCCATCGACTGCCCGCAATACGGCAGCGGATGCACGCCGGAAATGCCGCTTGGCGCGTTGATGGTCAGCTCTGAAGGGGCCTGTGCCGCCTATTGGCAGTATGGCGGCCTGCGGGGACTGGAGGCCGCGGAATGAACGCTCCGCTTCGGACAGGCTTGCGCGATAGCGTTGTCACCCTCGCGCACGGTGGCGGTGGCAAGGCCATGCGCGATCTCATCGAAGACGTATTCACCTCCGTCTTTCAGCCGGCGAGCATGGAGGACCAGGCGCGCCTGAGCCATGCTGCGCTGCTTGAACGCGGGGCGCAACTGGCCTTTACGACCGACAGTTTCGTTGTGGATCCTGTCGAGTTTCCCGGCGGCGACATCGGCAAGATCGCGGTTTGCGGCACCGTGAACGATCTCGCGGTTGGCGGCGCCAGACCGCTCTGGCTGTCAGCCGCATTCATCATCGAAGAAGGCTGCGAAATCGCCCTGTTGCGTCGTATCGTGGCCTCCATGGCCGTCGAGGCCGAGAAGGCCGGAATACGGATCGTGACGGGCGACACCAAGGTCGTGGGCCGGGGCAGTGCAGACAAGGTGTTCGTGACAACCTCGGGCGTCGGGGTGATCCCGCCGGGCCGCGCTCTTGCCGCCACGCAGGTGCGCCCGGGTGACGTGGCGATCGTCAACGGCGTGCTCGGAGATCACGGGGCCGCCATCCTCGCGGCGCGTGGCGACATGGCGCTGTCATCAGACGTCGAAAGCGATTGCGCCGGACTGGGTCACCTGATGGAGGCCGCATTGTCTGCCGCCCCGAATATTCGGGCCGCGCGCGATGCAACACGCGGCGGACTGGCCAGCGCCCTGAACGAAATCGCTCAGGCGGCCGGGTGCGGCATTCAGATCGAAGAAGGCGCCCTGCCCTTGCGTGCCGAAGTAAAGGGCATGTGCGAAGTGCTCGGCCTCGATCCGCTCTATCTCGCGAACGAGGGCACGCTGGTTCTGTTCGTCCCGGAGACCGAGGCGGACGCGGCACTGGGGGCGATGCGCGCCGTTGAAACCGGCCGGGGCGCCTGCGTCATTGGACGTGCCGTCGAAAGGCATCCGGGGACGGTTTCCATGAAAACCCGGTTCGGGGGCAACCGGATCGTGGACATGCTGATCGGCGAGCAGTTGCCCAGGATCTGCTAGGGAGCGCCGTCAGGCGATCTCGAACAGTGCCGAACCCGTCTTTACACGGGCCGCATGCCTGTCCCTTTTCCGGCACAAAGACCGTGCCACTCGGCCAGAGCGGCGGCACGGGTAAGCTTTGAACGTGGTCGGGTGCAGAGGCGCGTGCGTCGGCTGTCGCGCTCGCGGCTCTGGTCAATGCGCCATCCAACAAAGTTATAAAACTCCGCGCGCCGAGACGAGGTTTGCCTTCTGCGACTGATGCTGAGTTGGAAAAGGTGCTGGAACAGGCGTTCTTGCAGCGTACGGACGTCAGAATCGCGCTTGCCAAGGTGAACGCAGCACAGGCCGAACTGGACGCAACTGTTGCATCCTATAGACCGAAAATCTTCGGAGGTGGGTATACGTCGACAGGAAGCGGGAGCATTTC
>JASFFN010000145.1:0-5443 GCA_050124275.1 Roseobacter sp.
GTCGGCTGGGGAATGCAGACGGTTCTGCTTGGAGACAGCTGTGGAATTTGGGCGATTGCCGCAGAGGCACCGGGAGCGGCTATGATCTCGGCTGACGCCGGTACGCTCCAGAATACCCGCGCCGCCCGCAGCAGCGCATCCACCGCTTCCTGATCCGGAAGAGCGGTCCAGGTGTCGTGCGGCAGGGGCGGAATGGGGTAGGGGACCGGGTTGATCCCCGTGGAGAGATCGATCCAGCCGATTCGGGTTCCACCGAAAACAGCCCGCGCCGCGTCGATGCCGCCGCCATGATCTCTCTGAAAACTTGTCAACAATCGGCTCTTTCCGCAGGTTTTTGGGCACATTTTCGCGTCACCCAAGCTTGGACAAAGCGGAATCCCGCCGGTTGTACAAGTCTTTGATACAGGTTCACGAGCGACCCTAGAAATTTAACGCTTTATTAATCATTAAGGCAGACCAACGGTTAAAGAGTGCATGAATTTCAGCAAGAGTTGGCCGGATTGGGGGCCTTATGAGAGTCTTGATCGTCGAAAGCGAAGGAGCGCTCGCGCGTATATGGCGACGCCATCTGGAACGACTCGGTATGACCGTATCCCTTGCATATTCTCAGGATGATGCGATCGACCGTCTGAGCAAAATGAAAACCGATATACTGATTATGAACCTCGTCCTGGCGGATGGCTCGGCACTGGCTGTAGCCGATTACGCCAGTTATCGTTTGCCCGAGGCGCGCGTCATCTTCGTGACAAACACCACGTTCTTTTCGGACGGTTCAATCTTTTCGTTTGCTCCGAATGCCTGCGCCTATGTGCAAAGTTCGACGCCACCCGAAGACCTTGCGGCAATTGCGGAACATTACGGCCCGAAAGAAGAAGTCGTCGTACCTTAGCCGGAAACGGCGTCAGCGATCGGCGGCGCGTGTCGGGCTGCCCATGAAAGGAACGCGCCGGGCGGGGCCGGCGCTTCAACCTCTATGATGCGGTGCATCGAAATCCAGAACCGGGTTGATCGGAATAATCCGGTGCGGGTTAATGCTTTCGTGGCTGTAGTGATAGTGCCGCACGATATGATCGAAGTTAACCGTGCCGGATACGCCGGGCATCTGATACAGTTCGCGCGTGTAGGCCCAGGTATTCGGGTAGTCGATAATTCGTCTGCGATTGCATTTGAAGTGCAGATGGTAGACCGGATCGAACCGCACCAGCGTCGTGAAAAGACGCCAGTCCGCCTCTGTCAGCGCGTCGCCCATGAGATACCTTCTGGTGCTGAGCCGGTCTTCAATCCAGTCGAGTGTCTCAAACAGAGGCACAACGGCGGCATCGTAGGCAGCTTGAGAAGTAGCGAAACCGCTTTTGTAGACGCCGTTGTTCACCGTGTCATAGACGCGGTCATTCACCGGTGCGATCGCGTCCCGCATGTCCTCCGGCCAATAGTCGTCGCGGTTTCCGGTGATGCCGTCAAAAGCATTGTTGAACATCCGGATGATCTCTGAGCTTTCGTTCGAGACGATCGTATCAGTCTCCTTGTCCCACAGGATCGGAACCGTCACGCGCCCTGTGAACCTGGAATCCACACGCGTGTACAGATCGCGGGCGAACGCCGACCCGAAAAGCGTGTCGCCGGTCGCGCCCTTGTCATCTTTTTCGAAGGTCCAGCCATCCTGCAACATGTCGGGATGCACGGCAGAGATCGAGATATGGTCCTGCAGTTCTTTCAGCAATCTGAAGATCAGGGTGCGATGCGCCCATGGGCAGGCGTAGCTGACGTAAAGATGGTAGCGCCCCGACTCGGCCTTGAACCCGCCGGTTCCTGAAGGGCCGGGAGCACCATCTGCCGTGACCCAGTTCCGGAATTTTGACTCCTGCCGTTTGAAAGATCCGCCCGTGGAGTCCGTATCATACCAACGGTCCTGCCAGACGCCATCAACCAAAAGTCCCATGCGGCTACTCCCTTTTATCGGGGTAAAGCTAGCGCCCTTGCGAGGGAACGCCCACCGGAATGTGCGCGCACTCACGCTGCGCCGACGCACAACGCGGATGTGAGCGATCGACACTGTCACAAAAACTTTGCTTGCAATTTCAGGTAAATTCCTTGTTTCATAAAGAGGTACACTTGGGGGTTTGGTATTATGGAAACGGTATTTTCCAAAGAAATTCAGGCGGGTCTGGATCAGGCTCGCAAGGAAGCATTGAAAAAATCGTCGCGTTTACGCGTGAGTTATGGTGCAGGCGTCCTCCCGGTGCTGAGGATGTGGAAAACCGGTTTTGCGATGGAAGCTGGCCAACCCGCTCTGCGCGGGTTCGTGGATCTGTACGACGGCAGTATCCATCTGTTTCAGTGCCTGATCGTTGCTTTGGACGAAGAGGCTGGCGAAAGACGCTACGAATTCAAGCGCGCGACGGCAATCGTCGAAAACCCGGCGGTTGACTTCGAAGTTCCGGACGGCGCACGGCAAGGCCTGATCGAATACATCAGATAGTCTTTTTGAAGACCTGATTACTGCAAGTCGCTGAATGCGTCCTTGAGCCGGTCGCCGGCCTCGACGACATTGTCGTGTTGTGTCGCGAGGTTGAACCGCAGAAATGTCTCGCCACCGGGGCCAAAGTCCGGCCCCGCGCTCGGGGCGATCCGAGCTTTCTTGTGCACCCGGTGCAGAATCTCATCGTAATCCATGCCCGTTCCGGCGAAATCGACCCAGGCCAGGTAGGTTGCCTGCAAAGGCATCGAGTAAACGCCGGGAATATCGGCAATGGCGGCATCAAACACCCGCCGATTGCCTTCCAGATGTTCAATCTGGGCATCGACCCAGTCGGCGCCTTCGGGCGAATAGGCAGCGGTTGTCATCTGCACGCCCAGGCTGGAAGGTTTGTAATCGAGGCTGTTGATCCGTTTCTGCATGTCGGATCGTAGTGTCGTATCTGGAATGATCATGTTGCCCGTCCGCTGGCCCGCGATATTGAACGTCTTGGAGGCTGACGTCAGCGAAATCAGACGCTTGGATATTTCAGGGGCAGCCGCGTGCATCGGTACGAAAGTATTTCCGGCGTAGACCAGATCGTGGTGGATCTCGTCGGAGATCAGAAGAAGGTCATTGCGGTCGGCGAAATCCGCCACGGCGCGCAATTCCTCTCGCGTCCAGACCCGTCCGGACGGGTTTTGAGGCGAACACCAGATCAGCATCTTCTCGGTCCCGTCGAGGCGGGATTGCGCGTCGTCGAGGTCCAGTTCGTAGCGCTCCCCTTCCCGCTTCAGAGGGCAGGCGACGACCTCGCGGCCCGCCTTTTCGATTTTTTTGCGGAATTCATGGTAAACGGGATTGAACGTGACGATTCGCGCACCGGGTTCCGTCCAGACGTCTATGCACAAGGCGATGGCATTCCCCAAGCCTTGGCTGGTCAGTATCCACGAAGTGTCGATGTCCCAGCGATGCCGGTTTTTCATCCACCACTGGATCGACTTCAAATAGTCGACATGTGCTTCCATATAACCGAAAACGCCATGGTCGGCCGCTTTGCGTACAGCCTCGATCACGCACGGTGCCGTCGCGTAGTCGCTGTCGGCCGTCCACATCGCGAGCCCGTCTTCGGGCGACACCCCGTACAAACGCTCCATCAGATCCCATTTGCTGCTGTGTGTGCCGCGACGGTCGATGGGGGTGTTGAATGACATGGTTTTGGGCGCTCCCGGTTTGGATTCACGGCGCAAGCTAGCGGGAAACGCAGCACGTGCAAGGGCGGGGTCTGTTGCACAGCGCATTTGCATGACTTAAATGAAGCGCATGAAACGGAACATCATCCTGCATCCTGACCCGCGCCTGAAAAAGGTTGCTGACCCCGTGAGCGATATCGACGACGCGCTGCGGCTTCTGGCGGATGACATGCTGGAGACCATGTACGACGCACCGGGGATCGGGCTGGCCGCGCCGCAGGTGGGTGTGCTGCAGCGTCTCGTGGTGATCGACTGCGTAAAAGGGGAGGGCGAAAAACCGCGCCCGTTGGTGATGTTCAATCCGGAAGTCATCGCCTCGTCAGATGAAATGAATGTCTATGAGGAAGGCTGCCTGTCTATCCCCGAGCAGTTCGCAGATGTGACCCGGCCGGCAGAGGTGGAAGTGCGATGGGTGGACCGGGATGGCGCCGAACACACGGAGGTTTTCACCGGTCTCTGGGCAACCTGCGTGCAGCATGAAATCGACCATCTGAATGGCAAGCTCTTCATCGACTATCTGAAACCGCTCAAGCGGCAGATCATCACCCGCAAGATGGTCAAGTTCAAGCGGGAGCTGGCGCGCGCATGAGTGTGCTCGACATTCTGCGGTGGCCTGACCCGCGGCTGACCACCATCTGCGACCCGGTGGGCAAGGTCACACTCGACGTCGAAGTTCTGGCGCAGGACATGCTGGATACGATGTACGCGGCTCCGGGGCGCGGACTGGCTGCCCCTCAGGTTGGTGTTCTTAAACGCATATTTGTCATGGACTGCGGCTGGAAGGACGGCGAACCGGATCCCATTGTATTCATCGACCCCGGGATTGTCGACGCAAGCGAACAAGAAGCGGTGTCGAGCGAAGCCTGCCTCTCCGTTCCCGGTGTGACGGTCGACGTGACGCGTCCGGCGCGTGTGACGGTGCGCTGGACGGACATCGCCGGAAAGATCCGGGAGGACACATTTTCGGGCTTTGCCGCTGCTTGTGTCCAGCATGAGCTGGATCACCTTGACGGCCTGCTGACGCTCGACCGGCTGGGCGCGGATGATCGCGCGCGCGTGCTACGGGACTATGACGGGGTCTGCGCGTGACCGTGCGCACGCTGCTGAAATGGCCCGACGCGCGCTTGCGCATGGCCGTGCCCGAAGTTGCCGAAGTCACCGATGAGATCCTGAAAATCTGGGACGACATGATCGATACGATGGATGCAATGCCCGGTGTCGGGCTTGCCGCGCCGCAGATCGGCGTCCAGCTTCAACTGGCGGTCGTCGATGCATCGGACAAACGCGACCGCCGTATCCGCATGGCAAACCCTGTCGTGATTGACGCGTCTGAAATCCTCAACGCGCACGAAGAAGCCAGCCCGAACCTGCCGGGGGTCTGGGCGACGGTCAAACGACCGCGCGGCGTTTCTGTCCGCTTCATGGATGAAACCGGCACCTATGTGCGGCGCGATTTCGTGGGCCTTGAGGCGACAAGCGTTCAGCACCAGATCGACCACTTGCAGGGCAAAATGTACTTCGACCGCCTGAGCAAGGTAAAGCGCGACATGCTTCTGCGGCGTGCGCGGAAGCTTCAGGCATGATGCCACGCCAATTCATCGCTCGCGAACAGCCTTCGGGGAAATGACGCCGAGCTTTCAGAACTTGAGGAAAACATGCGCATCGTCTTCATGGGAACACCGGATTTTTCCGTACCCGTTCTGGATGCCCTTATTGCGGCGGGCCATGAGATTGC
>JASFFN010000146.1:0-5441 GCA_050124275.1 Roseobacter sp.
GTCGGTCATCGACGAGTTGCTTGATTATCAGGTGGATGCCATCATCGCCGCTTCGGTGGGCCTGTCAAACGATCTGACGCAAAGATGCGAAGGGTTGGGCATCCCTATCGTTCTCTTCAACCGCCACCAGTACGACGACCGGCTCACCTCCGTGACCTCGGACAACGTCGCGGGCGGGCGCATTCTGGGCGACTTCCTGATCGCCGGGGGGCATGAGCGCATCGCGCATATTGCCGGCTGGGAAGGCGCGTCGACCCAGATCGACCGCGAGGCCGGGTTCGTCGAGGCTTTGAATGCCAGGGGAAGAACGCTCTTTGCACGGGGTGTCGGAAACTTCGACTTTGAGCAGGCCAAGGACGCGGCGCGCGAGATGTTCGGTCCCCGGGAACGACCTGACGCGGTGTTCGTGGCCAATGATCACATGGCCTTTGCGGTGATGGATGTGCTGCGGTACGAACTGGGGCTGCGGGTGCCCGAAGACGTTTCCGTCGTCGGTTACGATGACGTGGCGATTGCCCGATGGCCCAGCTTTGACCTGACAACCGTGCGACAGCCAGCCAATCGCATGGTCGCCGAAACCACCCGGGCGCTCATGGCCCGCCTCTCGGGACAGGACGACAGCCCGCGCCGTATCGTTCTGGAGGGGCCTTTGATGGTCCGTGGCTCTGCGCGCATACCCGAGGAGTACTTGCTGTGAAAGGTTTCGATCCGAAGTTCAGGGATTTTCCCGATTACATCATCGGGATCACCCGGGAAATCTGGGAAGACCGGGGCATCGCGACCCTGCATCGCTATTACGCGGATGACATCGTTGTGCGCTCGCCGGCCTCGGTCGTATTCGGCAACCGCAATGTCATCGGGGCGACCATGGCGACGCTGGCTGAATTTCCCGACCGTACCCTGCTGGGCGAGGATGTCATATGGTCCGGTACGCCTGAGGAGGGCATGTTGTCGTCGCACCGTCTCCTCAGCACCGCGACCCACGCCCGCGACGGCATCTATGGCAAGGCAACGGGAAAGAAGCTCACCTACCGTATCATCGCCGACTGTCACGCGATCGACAATCAGATCAACGATGAGTGGCTGGTCAGGGATCAGGGCGCGATTGTCCGGCAACTGGGGTGGGACCCTAAAGACTATGCCGCCGATCTGATCGAAAGGGAAGGCGGGCCCGAGACCTGCACCCGGCCGCTGACACCCGCAACGGACCGTCCCGGACCTTACTCGGGACGCGGCAACGAAAACGAATGGGGGGCCAGATACGCAGATCTCGTGACGCGCATCATGGATGCGGATATGGCCGCGATCCCGAAAGAGTATGACCGGGCGGTGCAGGTCGAATATCCCGGCGGGGTCACGGGCCACAGCCACGGCGACGTGGACGGCTTCTGGATGGGCCTGCGCGCGTCATTCCCGGATGCGACCTTCCGGATCGATCATCAGATCGGACGCACAGACCCGATGATGCCGCCGCGCGCGGCCCTGCGCTGGTCGCTGACGGGCAAACATTCGGGCTGGGGAGCCTTTGGCGCTCCAACCGGGGCGGAGATTTACGTGCTGGGCATTTGCCACGCGGAATTCGGACCGTGGGGGCTGCGGCGCGAATACGTCATCTACGATGAAACCATGATCTGGAAGCAGATCCTGTTGCACACGGGGTAGGGCATGGAACGGGGCGATTTGCTGATGTTTGCCTCCGCTGGTCTCGAAGATGAGCATGCCAACGGGCTGTGCAAGACGCGTGCCCCGATGCCCGAACGGCCCGCGCAAGGAAAAGGAAAGAGATCGAAATGACGCCTCAGGAAATGGAGAGCCGCATCGTTCGTTACGGTGATCTGCAACCCTGCAAAACCGCCTTTATCGATGCGCATACGCCCGGATCGGATCAGAAGGAGAACTTCACGATCATCGGTGGCGGGGTGTCGGAATCCCCCGACCAGCATGTGCATATCTCGATCCCGCATGGCTTCAACATCGGTGCCGCCGGCCAGCCGCCGAAATGCCGCAACAGCCTGCACAGTCACCGCACGGCGGAGGTGTTCTTTGTCCTCTCGGGCCGCTGGCGTTTTTTTTGGGGCCGCTGGGGCGATGCCGGCGAGGTCACGATGGAGCGGGGTGATATCTTCAACATCCCCACCGGTATCTTCCGCGGCTTCGAAAATATTGGTGACGACTACGGGATGATCATGGCCATTCTGGGCGGCGATGATGCGGGAGGGGGAGTGATCTGGGCGCCGCAGGTGATCGAGGACGCCGCCGAACACGGGCTGGTGCTGTCGGAACAGGGCAAGCTTTACGATACCAAGGTGGGCCAGGCGCTACCGGACGGTGTCGAGCCCATGCCGCTGCTGACCGAAGAGGAACTCAAGGCCTTTCCGGAGCCAACTCCGGCAGAGGTGGTTCCGAAATACATTGCTCGCTATTGGGACATGGCCGCACTGGCGGATCGCAAGCCTGCGAAGGTGATTGGCGAAGGTGGCATGCTGCGTGACAAACCCGGTTTCGAAGTGGATCTCGTTACGCGGCGGTCGGCGGCGGAAGAGATGCACAAGCGCGACCGGCCTTCGGTTCTGATGCCTGTAAAGGGGCATTGGAAAGTCAGCTGGCCCGAGGGACATGCGACACTTGCCCCCGGGGATACGATGTCGGTCCCGGCAGGGTTGATGCACAATTCCGTGCCGTCGATGACAGGAGATGCAGCACTCTTTCACATCGTCGGCACCGATGATGCGGCAGGACCGACTTGGCACGGGTAGGGAAGGGTCATCCGATGTTGCGGCTTGCGGGCCTCACGACCGGTCATCTGGAACAGGCGACCGCGATGGGGGATGATGTCGCGGTTCGCGATGGTTTCATTTGCGATCTCACGGCGTTGCCTGCGAATCTGGCACCTTCGGCCGCACCGTGCCCCCCCGTTCGCGGCCTGCGGTATGCCGCGCAGGCGATGGGCAGCGACCCTGCGCCCGTCGCCATGGCCGCCCGATCGGCCTTCGGCCATATGCGCTGGACCGAGTTCTACGCGGAAGATGACTGGTCGCGCTCCTTTGTGGCTGATTTCGCCAATGGCGAGGGGATCGGGCCCGATGGCAGGCTGATGTGCGATACCATCATCCTCGGGCTCTTCATAATGGGACCCCAGACCACCTATCCGCTGCATGCGCATCCGGCACAGGAATTCTATCTCGTCCTCTCCGGGCAACCCGCCTTTCAAGTCGGCATTGGGTCGGCGTATCGAAAGGTCGATGATCTTGGGGTGGTTGGCATCCCGCCAACGTGCCTCATTCAATCCGCACCGGACCGGCGCCAGCCTTTGCGATCTTCGGGTGGCGCGGTGACATCTCCGCCCGCAGTTGGTATCGCGACGACATGACAAACACGGATGGCCCCTTGCGCCATCCGACCATCGCCAAGAGCTGAAGAGGTTGCTCAACTGGCCAAGCGTCCCTGAATTGAGGGACAGATAAAAGGGACAGACATGGTTCAAACAACCCACGTAGGCTCGCTGCCCCGCACGCAGAAAGTCGTGGATTTCATTTTCGCCCGCGAGCGCGAGGAGCCGTATGACGCCGTGGCCTTTGACACCGCCATGACGCAGGCGGTCTCGGAGACTGTTGCAAAGCAGGTTGCGGCCGGCATCGACATCGTCAGCGACGGAGAGACCTCCAAGATCTCCTACGCCACCTACGTCAAGGACCGCTACACCGGCTTTTCCGGCGACAGCAAACGCAACGCACCGGCGGACCTGAAGATGTTCCCGAACTTCCTGAAGCGTCTGGCCGAGGACGGCGGGACACCGAAGTATGCGCGCCCGATGTGCACCGGTGCGGTCACATCCAAGGGCCAGGGCGAACTTGAAAAAGACATCGCGAACCTCAAAGCCGCAATGTCGGAACATGGTGTGGAAAGCGGATTCATGAATGCTGCCTCACCTGGCGTGATTTCTCTGTTTCTGCAGAACGAGCACTACCCGACCCGTGATGCTTATCTTGCAGCCCTCGCTGATGCCATGCGAGAGGAATATGAAACGATCGTCGCGGCGGGCCTCGACCTGCAACTTGATTGTCCTGATCTCGCGCTGTCGCGCCATATGCTTTTTCAGGATCTGACAGATGCGGAATTCGTGAAAATCGCCGCTTCGCATGTCGAGGCGCTCAACCATGCGCTGGCCAATGTGCCGCAGGACAGGGTGCGCGTTCACATTTGCTGGGGCAACTACGAGGGGCCGCATGTCTGTGACATCGGAATGGAGAAGGTCTTTGATACGCTGATGTCGGTGAAGGCGCGGTATGTGCTGTTCGAAACCTCCAATCCGCGCCACGCCCATGAATGGACCGTCTTTCGCGACCGCAAAAGCGATATTCCCGATGACAAGGTGCTGGTGCCGGGCGTGGTGGATACGACGACCAATTTCGTCGAACACCCCGAAGTCGTCGCGCAACGGATCGAGCGTTTTACCCCCCTCGTCGGAGCTGATCGCGTGATTGCGGGATCGGACTGCGGCTTTGGCACCTTCGCGGGGTTTGGTTCGGTCGACCCGGATATCGCCTATGCCAAGCTCAGGGCGCTGTCGGAAGGCGCCGCGATTGCGGCGGCGCGCTGATGGAGGCCGCGCTGCATAAGCTGCTGATGGAGGTGGACACCCCGACCGTGTGCAACGCCATCGAGGTGGCGCAGGGCAAGCGCGGCTTCAGTGCCTTCACGCGCGGGACGGTCGTGGCCTCGCACCCCTCGGCGCCCGCGGTGGTCGGATACGCCCGCACCGCGCGCATCCGCGCGGTCGCCCCACCAACTGAGCCGCCCGAGGACATCAAGGCGCGCCGCATGGGGTATTACAAACACATGTCCGAGGGACCGCGACCAGCGATTGCGGTCGTGCAGGATCTTGATGTACCCGACGCCATCGGCGCGTACTGGGGCGAGATCAATACAAATATCCACAAGAGCTTTGGCCTTGTCGGAACGCTGACGGACGGGGTCATGCGCGATCTGGGGGATTTGCCCGATGGCTATCCGGTCCTCGCAGGCTCGGTTGGCCCGAGCCACGGGTTCGTGCATGTGGTCGATTTCGGAAAGCCGGTTGAGATATTCGGCATGGCGGTGGCCGACGGTGATCTGGTCCATGCAGACCGGCACGGTGGGCTTGTCATTCCACCGGACGTGGTGCCGCGGCTTCCGGACGCCATCGTTACCCTCATGAAGTCCGAGCGGATCATACTCGACGCCGTCAGGGGCAAGCACATCTCCTTCGAGCAGTTCGAGAGCGCCTGGGCTGCTTTTGAGGCCGCGAGGACCTGAAAGCGCTGCGCCGCTGCGCCGCTCGTCGTTTGACACCTCACGGCTCGGCGATGTTTTTGGAAGGTGCCAAAATGAATTTCTGCAGTCCATCTCCAGAGCAAAGGGCGAAACCATGAGACCGAATAGTTCTGCCGTTCTGATTTTCG
>JASFFN010000147.1:0-5435 GCA_050124275.1 Roseobacter sp.
CCGAGATTTTCTACGATCACGGCGATCACATATGGGGCGGCCCGCCCGGTAGCCCGGAGGAGGACGGCGACCGGTTCGTGGAGATCTGGAACCTCGTGTTCATGCAGTATGAGCAGTTCGAAGACGGTACGCGTCGCGATCTTTCAGCACAATCCATCGATACCGGCATGGGCATCGAGCGGGTAGCGGCCCTGCTGCAGGGCACGAACGACAACTACGCAACGGACCTGATGCGCAGTCTTATCGAAGCGTCGGCGGACGCGACAAACACCGATCCCGACGGACCGGGCAAGACTCACCATCGCGTGATCGCGGATCATCTGCGGTCGACGTCGTTTCTCATGGCCGATGGCGTTACGCCCTCGAATGACGGGCGCGGCTATGTCTTGCGCCGCATCATGCGGCGTGCCATGCGCCACGCGCATCTGCTCGGGGCAAAAGACCCGTTGATGCACCGGTTGGTGCCCGCGCTGGTCCGGCAGATGGGGGCGGCCTATCCTGAACTGGGACGCGCGCAAAGCATGATCGAGCAGACGTTGCTGCAGGAGGAAACCCGCTTCCGGCAAACCCTGGATCGAGGGTTGAAACTGCTCGACGAAGAACTTGGCAAACTGCCGGAAAAAGCGGACCTGCCGGGACAGGCGGCCTTCAAACTCTACGACACCTACGGCTTTCCGCTGGACCTGACCCAGGACGCGCTGCGCGAACTGGGCCGGCATGTCGATACGGATGGTTTCGAGGCCGCGATGGCCGAACAGAAGGCAAAGGCACGCGCGGCCTGGGCGGGCTCCGGGGAAGCGGCGGATGCAACCGTGTGGTTCGACATCGCCGACGCGCATGGCGCGACGGACTTCCTGGGCTACGAAACGGAAACGGCAGAAGGTGTCGTTCTGGCTATCGTCATGGACGGTCAGCAAGTCCGGTCGCTGGAGAACGAGGGCGACTCGGCCTGGGTCGTCTTCAACCAGACCCCGTTCTATGCCGAATCCGGGGGGCAGGTCGGCGATCAGGGGTATGTCAGGATCGTCGAAGGGACGCACGAAGAGGGAGAAACGCGCTTTTCGGGGCATGTCGGTGACGTTCAGAAACGGGGCGGTGGCCTCTTTGCCCATTACATGACTGTGGACTCGGGTCGCCTCGATGTCGGCGATGCGGTGCATCTCGAGGTCAATCACAAACGTCGTACGTCCATCCGTGCCAATCACTCGGCCACGCACCTTCTGCACGAGGCTTTGCGCGAAACCTTGGGAGATCATGTCGCGCAGCGCGGGTCACTCAATGCCGAGGATCGTCTGCGGTTTGATTTCAGCCACACACAGGCGCTGACGCCGGAGCAATTGTCGAAAATCGAGGCGGACGTGAATAGATACATCCGCCAGAACGCACCGGTCGAAACGCGCATCATGACCCCGGATGACGCCCGGGCCCTGGGCGCTCAGGCCCTTTTCGGAGAAAAATACGGGGACGAGGTGCGCGTCGTGTCGATGGGGCACAAGGAAGGCTCCGGCAAGGGCCTCGATGGCGCCACCTATTCGCTGGAACTGTGCGGCGGCACGCATGTGCGGCAAACCGGTGACATCGGCGCTTTCGTCACCCTGGGCGACAGTGCCAGCAGTGCCGGTGTGCGCCGCATCGAAGCGCTGACCGGCGCGGATGCAATGACCTATCTGCGCGCGCAGGACCACCGCCTCGCAGAAGTCGCCCTCGAACTGAAGGCACAGCCCGCCGACGTGCCGGAGCGCGTGCGCAGCCTGATGGAGGAACGTCGCGCGCTGGCGAATGAGGTTGCGCAGCTGCGGCGCGAGCTTGCGATGTCGGGCGGGGGGGCGTCCGCGCCTGACATCCGCGACGTTGCCGGGACGCACTTCATTGCGCAAGTGTTGTCGGGCGTGACGGGAAAGGACCTGCCCCCGCTGGTGGACCAGTTCAAGGAAAAACTGGGGAGCGGTGCGGTTCTGCTGATCGCGGACGCGGAAGGCAAGGCGGCCGTCGCGGCCGGTGTCACGCCGGATCTGACAGATAAATTCTCTGCCGTCGATATTGTCAAAGCTGCGGTCGCCGCCCTGGGCGGGAAAGGCGGAGGCGGACGTGCGGACATGGCGCAAGGCGGTGCCAAAGACGCCAGTGCGGCGCCGGCCGCAATCGAAGCCGCGGAAAACATTCTGAAAGGATAAGGCCCATGGGCGCTCTTTGGATTGCACATGTAACAGTGACCGACGATGAGGCTTATGCCAAGTACGCGGAACTCGCCACCGAGGCGATTGCCGCGCATGGCGGGCATTTCATCGCACGTGGTGCACGCTTCATTCAACTCGAAGGTCAGGCCAGACCGCGAAATGTCGTGGCCCGCTTTCCGGATCTGGAGACGGCGGAAAAGTGCTATAATTCAGATGCCTATCAGCGTGCCTTGAACCATGCCAGAGACGCTTCGGAACGCGAGCTGATGATTATCGAAACGTCCGAGTAGCCTCGGGTCAAGGAAGGCCAGTACCAGCGCTCCTCAGCTCGCCTTGGCCATCCGTTTGCGTTCATGCGGGTCGAGAAAGCGCTTGCGCAGCCGGATCGCGTTCGGGGTCACTTCCACCAGCTCGTCGTCGCTGATGTAGGCGATTGCCTCTTCGAGGCTCAGCGTCATCGGCGGTGTCAGGCGAACCGCTTCGTCGGATCCGGATGCGCGGACATTGGTGAGTTTCTTGCCTTTGAGCGGGTTCACTTCAAGATCGTTTTCGCGGCTGTGCTCGCCGATGATCATGCCGGTATAGACGTCCGTCTGTGCACCGATCATCATCCGGCCACGCTCTTCCAGATTCCACAGCGCGTAGGCCACCGATGATCCGTTCTCCATGGAAATCAGAACACCCGCGCGCCGTCCCGGGATCGGTCCCTTGTGCGGCGCCCAGCCGTGGAACACCCGGTTGAGCACGCCAGTGCCGCGGGTATCCGTCAGGAATTCACCGTGATAACCGATCAGCCCGCGCGATGGCACATGCGCGACGATCCGTGTCTTGCCCGCGCCCGCCGGTTTCATCTCGACCAGTTCGCCCCTGCGCGCGCCCGTGATCTTCTCGATCACGGCGCCGGAATATTCGTCGTCCACGTCTATCGTCGCCTCTTCGATCGGTTCGTGACGCACCCCGTCGATCTCGCGGAACAGAACCTGGGGACGGGAAATTGACAGTTCGAACCCTTCCCGGCGCATGTTCTCGATCAGGACACCCATCTGCAATTCGCCGCGACCGGCGACTTCAAAAGCCTCGCCGCCGGGTGTCTCTGTCACCTTTATTGCGACATTGCTCTCGGCTTCTTTCATCAGACGTTCGCGGATCACGCGGGACTGCACTTTCTTGCCGTCGCGACCGGCCAGCGGGCTGTCATTGATGCCGAACGTCACCGTGATCGTGGGCGGGTCGATCGGCTGGGCGGGCAGGGCATCTGCCACCTGCGGCGCGACGATGCTGTCGGCAACGGTCGCCTTGGACATCCCGGCGAGAGTGACGATGTCCCCGGCCTCGGCAAGATCGATCTGCTGCTGTGTCAATCCGCGAAAGGCAAGCACTTTTGTGATCCGGAAAGACTCGATTTGCGAGCCATCGCTGCTGAGCGCCTTGACGGTATCGCCAGCCTTGGCCGTGCCGGACTCCACACGCCCGGTCAGGATCCGCCCGATGAAGGGATCCGCGCCGAGGGTGGTTGCGAGCATCCGGAAAGGCTCTTCGCGCCGGTCAAGCTGCGCCGGCGGAGGTACATGTTTCACGATCAGGTCGAAAAGCGCAGAGAGGTCTTTGCGCGGTCCGTCCAGTTCGATATCGGCCCAGCCGGAGCGGCCCGAGGCGTACAGAGCCGGAAAATCCAGCTGATCGTCATCGGCGCCGAGATTCGCGAACAGATCGAAACACTCGTCGAGCGCCCGGTCGGGTTCCGCATCGGGTTTGTCCACCTTGTTGAGCACCACGATGGGTCGCAGCCCCAGAGCCAGCGCCTTGGCCGTGACGAACTTGGTCTGCGGCATCGGCCCTTCGGCGGCATCGACGAGCAGGACGACACCGTCCACCATCGACAGAATGCGCTCGACCTCGCCGCCAAAATCAGCGTGTCCCGGTGTATCGACGATGTTGATCCGCGTGCCTTTCCACTCGACCGACGTGGCCTTGGCGAGAATCGTGATCCCGCGCTCCCGCTCCAGATCATTGCTGTCCATGGCGCGCTCGGTCGTGGCCTGATTGTCACGAAACGTACCTGATTGTTTCAGCAATTCGTCCACGAGCGTCGTCTTCCCGTGGTCAACATGTGCAATGATTGCGATGTTTCGCAGATCCATAAATTCGCCTCGAATTTAGTGAACGACGCCGACAGACGGCGGTGTGTGGGCCGCATACCGCGCGTCTGACCGGAAGGCCAGTGGTAATTGCAGCAATCAGTGCTGCGTTGTGTTCGACAGAAGTTGAATGACCAGAATGCCTGCAATGATGAGACCCAAGCCGATGATGGCCGGCAAATCGAGTCGCTGACCGAACACGAGATATCCGATACAGGCGATGAAGAAGATCCCGAGGCCCGACCAGATCGCATAGACGATCCCGACGGGCATGAATTTGAGCGTCAGCCCGAGCAGGTAGAAGGCAAGCCCGTAAGCCAGAACGACAAGCAGTGTCGGACCGGCGCGGGTGAACTGCTGGCTCGCCTGCAGGGCCGTGGTGCCGATGGTTTCAAACAACACGGCGAGGAACAGATAAAGGTAATGCAGGGGCATCAAGACACCTTTCGGATCACAGGGGCAGGCAATGCGTGTCTTTTATCTCCTCCATCACGAAACTGGCAGAGACATCCGACAACGCGACGCGACCGATCAAGTTTCGGTAGAGCCGGTCGTAATCCGCCATATCGGCCACTCTTGCTCTGATCAAGTAGTCCAGATCGCCTGTCATGCGGTAAACGCCGAGGATTTCGGGCATATCCCGCGTTGCGGCGCGGAAACGCTCCGCCCATTCTTCACTGTGCTCTTGCGTGCGCACCATCATCATGACGACCAGCGGCAGCCCCAGTTTGTCGGCGTCCAGCAAGGCGACGCGACGTTTTATGACCCCGGATGTTTCAAGGGCCTTGATCCGGCGCCAGCAGGCGTTGCGGCTCAGGTGCACCCGCTCGCCGATCGCATCCAGGGACACATCGGAATCACGCTGCAGCAGCTTGAGGATTTTCAGATCGGTTTCGTCGGTTATCACAGAAAAACCTCACAAAGCAGGAAAATATCTCAAGATATTATTACAAGGCAGGATATTTGGGAATAATTCTCGTGCGCTTGAGAGTAGGTTTGGCGCGGAAACAGGAGTGACCCATGATACAACGCATTTTTCTCGCACATCCCAAGACGGTAGATGAAACGTTCTTTCAGCACATGCGCTTCGCACTGTTTTTTGCGACCCGCTTGTTTGCTG
>JASFFN010000148.1:0-5433 GCA_050124275.1 Roseobacter sp.
TGGAGTGGACATCGGCACCGTGCTCTGACAGCGGTGCGGCGGACTCGTCCAGCAGCCCGCGGGGATTGAAGCGCCCCCGGGTATAGCGGGCAATGTTCTCCGCACGGGCCAAGTAGTGTTTACCCTCGGTCTGCAGACCGGCCACCCAGCGCCACGACAGGGTGTTCGAGGCGGGGTCGCCGTCCAGCAAATGCCGCAAGAAAAACGCCGCCCCCAGCGTCCATGGGAGTCGCAAGGTAAAGACCCAGATGCTGGCGAACCACATGCGGGCGTGGTTGTGCAGATACCCGGTCGATACCAGTTCCTTTGCCCAGGCATCGAAACAATCGATCCCGGTCGATCCGTGACAGGCGTCCTCCCAGCGCACGCGCAAACCCGACTGCGTCTGAACGTCGTTCCACGCGCGTTTCAGATCCTGTCTGCAGGCATCCCATATCCCCGGGCGCAGCTCGAGCCAGCCCTTCCAGTAGGTGCGCCAGCAGACCTCCTGAACGAACTTCTCCGCGGCGGCATAACCGTGCCGGCCCAGCACGCATTGCAAGACCTCTTCTTCGGTCAGAAGGCGGCAGCGCAGGTATGGAGAGAGCATCGAGACATGCACGTGATTGCCGGGGCCAAGATCGAAATTGCGCCGCGCCGCATAAGCGCGCCCGGCGTTTGGCGCAAAGGCCGACAGCCGCTCAAGCGCGGCGCTGCGTTTGGGGGTGAATGCTGGCTTCATCGTCCGCCAGTTAGGCGCGTGTCGGCAGAGTTCAACGCCACGGGGCAATTCTCCCCGGCCCCCCTTGCGGCCCCCGTGCGCCAACACTAATGTTCTGTCAACAGTTGGCGGGTATGGTCCCGGCAACAATGCAATTAACAGGCATTCTTCATGACAGATCCAATCGAAACCTACATGAACCTTGTTCCCATGGTCGTGGAACAGACCAGCCGCGGGGAACGTGCGTACGACATCTTTTCCCGCTTGCTGAAAGAGCGGATCATTTTTCTCAACGGTCCCGTGCACGACGGCATGTCGTCGCTCATCGTCGCGCAGCTTCTGCACCTTGAGGCGGAGAACCCGTCGAAAGAAATTTCGATGTATATCAACAGCCCCGGCGGTGTCGTCACGAGCGGTTTGTCGATCTATGACACAATGCAGTACATCAAGCCGAAAGTATCCACGCTGGTGATTGGTCAGGCGGCGTCGATGGGATCGCTTCTGCTGACCGCCGGAGAGCCGGGCATGCGCTTTTCGCTGCCGAACAGCCGCGTGATGGTCCACCAGCCGTCGGGCGGCTACCAGGGGCAGGCGACGGACATCATGATCCACGCGGCCGAGACTCAGAAACTGAAAAACCGCTTGAACGAGATCTACGTCAAACATACCGGCCAGACGCTGAAGAAGGTCGAGGCAGCGCTGGAGCGGGACAACTTCATGTCCCCTGAAGAAGCGAAGGAGTTCGGCCTGATCGACGAAATCGTCGAAAATCGAGGCAAAGGGGACGCCAAGGACTGATCAAGCGAGCCGCGCACAGTCAGTTTACCATTTAGCGATTGTGGACGGGTGTGTCCTGTCCTAAGCTACAGGAGATAGGGGTGTGCTTCGGAAGGCTGAGGCGCATCTGACGGAGGCGAGACCGGAAAGGCTTCAAATGGCGACGAGTTCTAGTGGTGACAGCAAAAATACCCTGTATTGCAGCTTTTGCGGCAAAAGCCAGCATGAGGTGCGCAAGCTGATCGCTGGCCCGACCGTGTTCATTTGCGATGAATGCGTCGAACTCTGCATGGACATCATTCGGGAGGAGACAAAAGCCTCTGGCCTGAAGGCGACCGATGGCGTCCCGACGCCCAAGGACATCTGCGCGGTACTGGACGATTACGTCATCGGCCAGTCAACGGCGAAGCGGGTGCTGTCTGTCGCGGTTCACAACCACTACAAGCGGCTCAACCACGCCCAGAAGGGCGGCGAGATCGAGCTTGCGAAATCGAATATTCTGCTGATTGGCCCCACCGGTTGCGGCAAGACGCTGCTGGCGCAGACTCTTGCGCGGATTCTTGATGTGCCTTTCACGATGGCGGATGCCACCACGCTGACCGAAGCCGGCTATGTCGGTGAAGACGTGGAAAACATCATTCTCAAGCTGCTGCAGGCATCCGAGTACAACGTCGAGCGGGCGCAACGCGGCATCGTGTACATCGACGAGGTCGACAAGATCACGCGCAAATCCGAAAATCCGTCGATCACGCGTGATGTCTCCGGCGAGGGCGTACAGCAGGCGCTGCTGAAGCTGATGGAGGGCACCGTCGCTTCCGTTCCGCCGCAAGGCGGGCGCAAGCATCCGCAACAGGAATTCCTGCAAGTCGATACCACGAACATCCTTTTCATCTGCGGCGGGGCGTTCGCCGGTCTTGACAAGATCATTGCTGCGCGCGGCAAGGGTTCGGCCATGGGCTTTGGCGCGGATGTGCGCGACAACGACGAGCGCGGCGTGGGTGAGATTTTCACCGACCTCGAGCCGGAAGACCTGCTGAAATTCGGCCTTATCCCCGAATTCGTCGGTCGTCTGCCGGTGCTTGCGACCCTTGAAGACCTGGATGAAGACGCGCTTGTGACAATCCTGACACAGCCAAAAAACGCCTTGGTCAAACAGTATCAGCGTCTTTTCGAACTCGAGGATACCACGCTCACTTTCACAGAGGACGCGCTTGCCGCGATTGCCAAACGCGCAATCGAGCGTAAAACCGGCGCACGCGGTCTGCGGTCCATTCTCGAAGACATCCTGCTTGACACGATGTTTGAACTGCCTGGGCTTGATGAGGTCACGGAAGTCGTCGTGAACGAAGAGGCTGTGACGTCCGACGCGGCGCCGTTGATGATATACGCGGATGCCGAGAAAGAATCGGCGAGTGCCGGCTGATGGAATCTTCCGTCGACAGTGACTGAAGGCAGGTCGACGACCTGCCTTTTTAATTTGTCGGACGAGAGGCCGGACAGTCGATGGCAATAAAGCGAATCCGCTCAGTCAGCCCATTTGAGCCGAAGGTTGGATATTGCCGCGCCGTTGTGGCGGGTGGTTGGGTCCATGTCTCGGGTACGGTCGGTGACGGCGACACGGTGCAAGAACAATGCGCGGCGGCACTGGCGAAAATTGAAGCAGCCTTGTCCGAAGCGGGCTGCAACTTTGCCGATGTTGTGCGTGTCACCTACATGCTGCCGCGTGCGCCCGACTTCGAAGCCTGTTGGCCTGTGCTGCGCGCTGCGTTTGGTGAAAATCCACCGGCGGCGACAATGGTGGAATGCGGCCTGATAGAGACGAAGTATCTGATCGAAATAGAAGTGACTGCGCTTTTGCCGGAATAAGCGCGGCAAAGCGCGCAGCCATCTGGACGTTTATCTTACAATCCGGCATATATTGGGCAAAGTGCGATCGGAGTCTGCCATGGGTCTTATGACATCTATCTTGCGTGCGGTAACATGGTGGAACGGCCAGACGCTGAACACGCAGCTCTGGACGTGGCGCAACGGTGTCAAAGTGGGTGAAGACAGTCAGGGCAACGTTTTTTACGAAACGAAAGACAAGTCGCGGCGTTGGGTCATTTACAACGGCGAGGCGGAAGCCAGCCGTATCGATCCGGACTGGCACGGATGGTTGCACCACACCTGGGACGTTGCACCGACCGAAGCACCGCTGGCGCACAAGCCCTGGGAAAAGCCTCATCAGGAAAACCTGACAGGAACGCCATTGGCTTATTTGCCGAAAGGATCCATCCGCAGACCCGATCCGGCGCCCCGTCGGGACTACGAGGCGTGGACGCCGGAGTGAAGTAAATGTCAGAACACACAACCGAAGTTCTCGTGGGCGCCGGTGTGCTTGCCGCGGCCATCGGGTTCATGGTCTACGCGGGCCAGGTGTCGGGCTATGCCGGAACCACGGCGACTTATCCGCTGGAGGCCAGTTTCCGCAGTCTTGAAGGGGTGACGGTGGGCACCGATGTGCGCCTTGCCGGCGTGAAAATTGGCACGGTATCCGAGGTGGTGCTGAACCCGGAAACATACAGGGCGGATACGGTCGTGGCGGTTGCCACGGGCATCGAGATCCCGGATGACAGCGCGATCATCGTGTCCTCAGAGGGGCTCCTGGGTGGTAATTTCGTCGAAATCGTTCCCGGCGGGTCGCCGTTCTTTTTCGAACCGGGTGCCACGATCGCGGATACGCAGGGTGCGGTTAGCCTCGTTTCGCTTCTGCTCAAGTTCGTCTCGGGGTCTTCCGAATGATCAAGCGGATGTTCCCGTTGCTTCTGCTCCTCGCGGCACCGGCGTCCGCGCAGCCAGCGGCTTCCGAGGCGCCGGGGGCGCAGTTGCGCGGCGTGGACCGCATCAATGGCGAAGTCTTTGATATCCTTGTGCCGGCAGGCCAGACCGTCGAACTGCAGCGGATCAGTATCGCATTGAAATCGTGCCGGTATCCTGTCGGAAACCCCGCCGGTGATGCATTCGCCTCGCTCGAAATCACCGAAAGCGACACCGGAGAACGTTTGTTTTCGGGCTGGATGATTGCCTCATCACCTGCACTTTCGGCGATGGATCACCCGCGCTACGATATCTGGGTCATGCGCTGTACGACCTCCTGAGGTGTCCGCACCGGTGGTGCGCTGAAACGCGCCGGGCGCCCCGCAGCCGCCTCCAAAAGCGCATGATAGTCTGCCCGGCTGATTTCGATACCGCCGAGAGAGGCCAGATGGTCGGTCAGGAATTGCGTGTCAAACAGCATGACCAGACAGGCCAGCGCCACTTTTGACGCGTTGGTGCGGCGCGAGAACATACTCTCTCCAAAGAAAGCCGCGCCCAGTGTGACACCGTAAACACCGCCGACGAGTATGTTCCGATCCCAGACCTCCAGCGAGTGCGCCTGCCCACGTTCATGCAACGCTATGTAAAGATTTCGGATTTCCTCGTTTATCCACGTATCGATACGATCCGCGCAACCATCGACGACACCGGCGAAATCCGTATCGATGCGTATTTCGAAACGGGTCTGACGCATCGTCCTTCTCAAAGACCTTGAGGCATGAAACCCGTGCAGCGGCATGATGCCTCGTCTTTGCGGATCGACCCAGAACACCTCGGGATCTTCGCGGTTTTCCGCCATCGGAAAGATACCCGCCGCATATCCCTGCATCAACAGGTCAGGGGTCAGCCGCATCGCACTCCTATCGTCAATTGCCGCCAAGGTTGGCAGTCAGCCAGTGTTCGAGCCAGTGGATGTTGTAATCGCCGGTGAGAATGGCCTCTTCCGCCAGAAGCGCGTTGAACAGCGGTATTGTCGTATCGATCCCGTCCACGATCAGTTCGCCGAGCGAGCGGTGAAGCCGCGCCAGCGCTTCGGGGCGGTCGCGCCCGTGCACGATCAGCTTTCCGATGAGACTGTCATAGTAGGGAGGTATCGAATA
>JASFFN010000149.1:0-5429 GCA_050124275.1 Roseobacter sp.
GAAGGGTACGACGCGTTGAAGAAATACGCGATGGACCTGACGCAACGCGCCGAAGAGGGCAAAATCGACCCGATCATTGGCCGGGACGAGGAAATCCGTCGGGCGATGCAGGTGCTCAGCCGTCGTACCAAGAACAACCCGGTTCTGATTGGTGAACCCGGCGTGGGCAAGACCGCGATTGCCGAGGGTCTTGCGTTGCGCATCGTCAATGGTGACGTGCCGGAAAGCCTGCGCAACAAGCGGTTGCTGGCGCTGGACATGGGGGCCCTGATCGCGGGCGCCAAGTACCGCGGTGAGTTCGAGGAACGCCTCAAGGCCGTGCTGACCGAGGTCACCGAGGCGGCGGGTGAAATCATTCTCTTCATCGACGAAATGCACACGCTCGTCGGCGCCGGGAAGTCGGACGGCGCGATGGACGCGGCGAACCTCATCAAACCGGCACTTGCACGGGGCGAGTTGCATTGCGTCGGGGCGACAACGCTCGATGAATACCGCAAGTACGTCGAAAAGGACGCGGCGCTCGCCCGTCGGTTCCAACCGGTGATGGTGCAGGAGCCGACGGTGGAGGACACCGTGTCGATCCTGCGCGGGATCAAGGAGAAATACGAACTCCACCACGGCGTCCGCATTTCGGATTCGGCGCTGGTCGCGGCGGCGACGCTCAGCCATCGCTACATCACGGACAGGTTCTTGCCGGATAAGGCCATTGACCTTGTGGACGAGGCGGCATCGCGTCTGCGCATGGAGGTCGACAGCAAGCCGGAAGAACTGGATGCGCTCGATCGTCAGATCCTGCAGATGCAGATCGAGGCCGAGGCCCTTCGGCTTGAAGATGACAGTGCCAGCAAGGATCGTCTCCAAACGCTCGAGAAGGAACTGTCCGAACTGCAGGAACGCAGCGATGCGATGACGGCGAAATGGCAGGCGGAGCGCGACAAGATGGCCAGTGCGCGCGACATCAAGGAGCAACTTGACCAGGCGCGCGCCGCTCTGGAAATAGCCAAGCGTGAAGGCAATCTGGCCAAGGCCGGTGAGCTGTCCTATGGCGTTATCCCGCAGCTTGAAAAGCAACTGGGGGAAGCGGAAGGGCGCGAAGACACTGGCCTGATGGTCGAAGAGGCCGTCCGGCCGGAGCAGATCGCCAGCGTTGTCGAGCGGTGGACGGGTATTCCCGCCGGAAGGATGCTCGAAGGCGAACGCGAAAAGCTGCTGCGCATGGAAGACCAGTTGCACAAGCGGGTGATCGGGCAGAACACGGCTGTCAAGGCGGTGGCGAATGCGGTGCGCCGGGCGCGCGCCGGTCTCAACGACGAGAACCGCCCGCTGGGGTCCTTCCTCTTCCTTGGACCGACCGGCGTGGGTAAGACCGAGCTGACCAAGGCCGTGGCCGAGTTTCTCTTTGATGATGACAACGCGATGGTGCGCATCGACATGTCGGAGTTCATGGAGAAACATTCGGTCGCGCGTCTGATCGGTGCCCCTCCGGGCTATGTGGGCTATGACGAAGGTGGCGTGCTGACCGAAGCCGTGCGGCGCAGACCCTATCAGGTCGTTCTGTTCGACGAGGTCGAAAAGGCGCACCCGGATGTCTTCAACGTCCTTTTGCAGGTGCTTGACGATGGTGTGCTGACCGATGGTCAGGGCCACACCGTGGACTTCAAGCAGACGCTGATCGTGCTGACATCGAACCTCGGCGCGCAGGCTCTGAGCCAGTTGCCCGACGGTGCGGATGCGTCTGATGCAAAGCGCGATGTGATGGACGCCGTGCGCGCGCACTTCCGGCCCGAGTTCCTGAACCGTCTGGACGAGACGATCATCTTCGACCGGCTTCGCCGGGACGACATGGATGGCATCGTGGATATCCAGCTGGCGCGCCTGCTCAAGCGTCTTGCGAGCCGCAAGATCACGCTGGAACTGGACGAAGGTGCGCGGCAGTGGCTGGCCGACGAAGGCTATGACCCTGTGTTCGGCGCCAGACCGCTGAAGCGTGTCATTCAGCGCGCCTTGCAGGACCCGCTGGCCGAGATGCTGCTGGCAGGGGACATCAGGGATGGCGAGACGATCAGGGTGAGTGCCGGCAGCGAGGGCCTCATCATCGGAGACCGGGTCTCGGCGACGAACCGGCCGAAACCCGACGATGCGGTTGTTCACTGATCATCGGCAACCGGAATAAAAAGAGGCCCGGCGCAACGCTCTGCCGGGCCTCTTCTTTTGCAAGGCCGTGCTTAGCCTTGCGGGGGGAGGATCACGGCGTCGATCACGTGGATCACGCCATTCGACGTTTCGATGTCGGCTGTCACCACTTTCGCTTCGTTGACCGAGACGCCGTCGTCGAGATCGATGATGATTTCAGAGCCCTGGACGGTCTTTGCCTTCATGTCGTCGGTCAGGTCCGTGGACATGACTTTGCCGGGCACCACGTGGTAGGTCAGAACGGCGACCAGCTGGTCTTTGTTCTCCGGCATCAGCAGCATTTCAACTGTGCCGTCGGGCAGGGCCGCGAAGGCTTCGTCCGTCGGCGCGAACACAGTGAACGGGCCTTCGCTTTTCAGCGTCTCGGCCAGTTCGGCCGCCGTCACGGCTGCCACCAGTGTCTCGAACTGCCCGGCGTCCACGGCAGTGTCTACGATGTCCTTTTGAGCGGCATTGCTGCCGGCGAATACGACGGTGCCGGCAACTGCGGTCGCGGTTGTCAGAGCGAAAAGGGTCTTGCGAAGCATGTGTTTATCTCCTGATAAGTGCTACAAGTTTGTTCTGCCGTGCTCGGCATTGACAGGTAAACGCAGCACGCAGCCTTTCGGTTCATCCGAATTTTCGCGTTTGCGGACTTGACGTGAAAGCGAACCGTCATAAGCCCGCGATTTTTCGCGTTTCAAATCACAAAAATTTCAGCGACCGTGACCAGAGCACATTGACGCCGGTGCGGCAGATGCTCAGAGAGGACGCATGAAGATGCCTCCCCACCTTGTCTTGTTCGATTGCGATGGTGTGCTGGTCGACAGCGAAAAGATCACGAATGACGTGCTTTGCCGGAACCTTGCGCGGCATGGATTGACCATCACGGGCACCCAACTGACGGATTTGTTTCTGGGCGGCACCATCATGGGGGTCGCGGAAAGATCCCGTGCGATGGGCGCGCGGCTGCCGGACAGTTGGGTCGATGACGTCTACGAAGAGATTTTTGCCGCCCTTGACAGGGATGTGACGATCATCGACGGCATCGATTTTGTCCTCAATCGGCTGGATGCGGCGGGCATTCCCTACGCTGTCGGCTCGAATGGTCCGCACCGCAAGATGGAAATCACGCTGCGTCGGACGGGATTGGCGCCGCGCTTTCAGGGCCGGATTTATTCCCGCGAAGATGTGGCGATGCCGAAGCCTGCGCCGGACGTCTATCTCAAGGCGGCTGCCGACGCTGGCATTGAACCCGCGTGCTGCGTCGTCATCGAAGACAGTCCGAACGGTGCGCGCGCGGGTAAGGCGGCGGGTATGACCTGCTTTGGATTTGCCGCAGAGACGCCGGCGGGAAAGCTGGCGCCTGTCTGCGATCGCGTTTTCGGCGACATGGGAGCTCTGCCGGATCTATTGAACTTGTGACGCGCCCAGGGTGCAATTCATTACAGAGACCTGTTTGAAATGTGACCCGATTTGGTTTGGCAGGCGCAGGCGTCGCCACTACATGTTTGCTGGCACAAAATAACTGGAGCGCGCTATGGCTTTCCGATGGAAGAACACTTTGAAAGACCGGGATGTGACGGATGAGGAGATATTCCTGAACCGCCGTCAGCTGATGGCAGGTGTTTCCGCGGGCATCGGCCTTTCGGTTCTGGCTGAAAAGGGTGCTGCAGCCGAAGAACTGTCTCCCTCCGACTGGGAGGATATCACGCAGTATAATAACTTCTACGAATTCGGCACCGGCAAGAGCGATCCGTTCCAATACGCAAGCGCGCTGACCACCTCGCCGTGGACCGTAACCATAGATGGTCTGGTCGATCGTCCGGCAGACTATGCTTTCGAAGACATCATGAAGCAGATGACGGTCGAAGAGCGCATCTACCGTTTCCGCTGTGTCGAGGCCTGGTCGATGGTCATCCCGTGGAACGGGTTTGAACTGGCGGACCTGCTGGCGCTCGCGGGCGTGCAGGAGCGCGCGAAATACGTGCGTTTCGAAACGCTTTACCGCCCCGAGGAGATGCGCGGCCAGCGCAGTGGCTGGATCGACTGGCCCTACGTGGAAGGCTTGCGGCTGGATGAGGCGATGCATCCTCTGACGATCATGGCCACCGGTATATACGGGCGCGATATCCCGAACCAGAACGGCGCGCCTCTGCGACTCGTCGTGCCGTGGAAGTATGGCTTCAAGTCGATCAAGTCGATCGTGAAGATCACGCTGACCGAAGAGCAGCCGGTCAACACATGGCAGCAATTGCAGCCCAGTGAGTACGGCTTCTATTCCAACGTAAATCCGGAGGTGGATCACCCGCGCTGGTCGCAGGCCACGGAACGCGTTGTCGGCGGCGGGCTTTTTCAGCCGCGCATCCCGACCTTGATGTTCAACGGATATGAAGAAGAGGTGGCGAGCCTTTATGAAGGCATGGACCTCGCGAAGTTCTACTGAAGCCGACACCATAGTATGTAGTATATAGACCTCGGATGAATGTAGCCGACCGGATAAATGGCTTTGCCCGCCGGATCCCGATCTGGGCCGTCTATAGTCTGTATTTGCTGCCCGTGCCGTGGCTGCTCTATCTCGGGCAGACGGGCGGTCTCGGGCGCGAACCCATCAAGGCGCTGGAGCATGAGCTGGGCGAGATCGCGTTGCAGCTCTTGATCATCGGTCTCTGCATAACACCGCTGCGCAGTTATCTGGGCGTGAACCTGATGAGGTTTCGCCGGACGTTCGGACTGCTGGCATTCATCTACGTGTTTCTGCACCTGCTGGTGTGGCTGGTGCTGGACGTCGGCATCCTCAGCCAGATCTGGGCGGATATTCTTAAGCGGCCCTACATCACCATCGGCATGGCGGCGTTTCTCCTGATGCTGCCTCTGGCGCTGACATCGAACAACTGGTCCGTGCGCAAACTGGGGGCCGCCTGGCGCCGGCTTCACAAGCTGGTTTATGTCGTGGTGGTTCTGGGCGCCGTTCATTTCATCATGGTCAAGAAGGTGTGGGAAACGGAGCCGCTGGTCTATCTGGCTGTGATTCTCGGCCTTCTGGCGCTGCGAATCCCTCGATCGCGCAAACGGCAGGCAGTCTGACACCCCTTTTGCTGAATAAATCAGCGGGGTGCGACTGGCGCGACTCCGGTTCATGGCATGTGTTGTGCCTGTTCGCCGCTGATTTTCGGTTCCGGCAGGCGCCAAAGACCCGAGTCGACATTATGGACGTCGTGATTTGCGCGACTCGATTCCTGCGAGTCGGGCAAATT
>JASFFN010000150.1:0-5422 GCA_050124275.1 Roseobacter sp.
ACAACCTCGTAAAGGATGCGCCGACTTTGCGATCGCAACAGGGACAACAACTGGATAGAGTGTTACGTTCACTGCAAAAGAACTAGTTGTGGTGCACGAGTGCATTGTGCTGTTGCCCCCCAAGCGTTAGAGTAGCGCTAGGGGAAAGTGAGTGCGAATGTCAGATCCAGCTTCGAACACCGAAGGTATGGACGTGTTGTCTTCCATCAGGCGGCTCGTCGAAGAGACCAAAGACCAGCGTGCGCTTGATGACACCGCTGAGCAGGGCGATATGCTTGTGCTGACGCCGCAGTTGCGGGTAGTCGAAACTGACGTGCTGAGGCTCATGCCTGAAGATGAAGTCACGTCATCCGATGAGTGGCTTGAGTTTGAAGAGCCACCATTGACGGCCTCGGAACCGACGGAGGACGCCGATGATTCCGATGTGCCCGCTTTTCAAGCCGCAGCAGACAGCGGACGCGTTACCAGAGCTGTTTTGACCCCCAATGAGGCACATCTTGCATTGAGTGCGAAAATCGCGGCACTCGAGACCGCAATCGCCAGAACCGAGGATCAGTGGGAGCCTGACGGGACCGGACGCGACGCGTACTCCGGTACCGAGCCACCCGCAATGATCTGGCGCGAAAACGTGGATCTCGATGGAAACGGCGAGCCGATGCAAACAGTGAGCGAGCCGGTCAAGGAGCCTGCGCGCGTTGGTGAAGAACACCACGTAGCCGAAAAAGACCAGTACGAAGACGTGATAGATGAGGAAACTCTGAGAGCCATGGTGGCCCAAATCGTACGTTCGGAACTGCAGGGCGAACTGGGCGAGCGCATTACGCGGAATGTGCGAAAACTGGTTAGACGCGAAATACAACGCGCTCTGACGACGCGCTCTCTCGATTGACAAGCCGGTATTGGGCGGAAAGATTCAATCTATAGCTTTGATGTATCTGCGCAAAAACGCGTTCCACCCCGGGAGCGCGCTTTGGTTCGCCAGTTCTGAACGCGATTGCAGCGTTGGTGCCGCGTCAGTTGCATTCGCCGAGGCTGCTTCCTCCAGCAGAGCTCTGACAAAGGCGTAGGATTCCGCTGAGACAGGGGCCGGACCATCTTTTTATGTAGAAAGATGGCGCCGGTTCGATTGCGCGTCATACCAAAATCACGGACAAAAAAACGCGCCCATTGGGGAGGGCGCGCTAAATCTTTCGGATTGTCGGATTAGGCGGCTTCTGCCTGTTGCGCGGCGTTGCGGCGTTCCGATTCCTCACGGGAAAGAGCGACAGACGTACGAACGCCTTTGCCTACAAATTCCATCAGTCCTTGCACGACGCGTTCGTTCGGGTCGATGCCCGCACAACTTAGCACTTCACGGCCGTCACGCGACCGCGCCCAGCGAGCGATCTGCTCAGGGCCGTTGCCATATTTCTTGTCATCCGCAATGGCATCATCCAGTGCGGCCAGCACAACTGCTGCAAAAAGCTTGCGCGCACGGTTGCCCTGTTCGTTGTTGAAGGCAGTACCGTCAACGAAATCCTTCATCTCGTCGTCCTTTCCATTATTCTTGCTCTTGTCTTTTTGGCGTGAAGCCCCTTATGGCGGACTTTTGTCGATTCGGATACCCTCTATTTGCATAGGTTATATGCAAATTACGCATATCTTATCGGCCCCCACCACGACATATCGTTGTCTTGTATCGCTACTTGCACCCAGATATAGGGGGGATCAATCAATCATCAACCTTTCGCGACGGTTTTGTGAAATGCCAAAAATCAATGGAAATGAGATCCGGCCCGGGAATGTGCTGGAACACAACGGCGGACTGTGGGCCGCGGTCAAGGTCGATCATGTAAAGCCCGGAAAAGGCGGCGCTTTTGCTCAGGTAGAGCTTCGGAATCTGCGGAACGGATCCAAGCTCAACGAACGCTTCAGGTCGGCGGATAAAGTGGAACGCGTAAGACTTGAGCAGAAAGACCAGCAGTTCCTGTACGAGGATTCCGGGATGCTCGTGGTCATGGACACCGAAACCTACGAGCAGGTGCAACTGCCAGCGGACCTGCTGGGAGAGCGGCGACCGTTTCTTCAGGATGGCATGATGATCGTGGTAGAGTATTACGAAGACGAAGCGCTTAACGCAACGTTACCCCAGAAAGTCACCTGCAAGGTCGTCGAAACCGAGCCCGTGGTCAAAGGCCAGACTGCCGCCAATTCATTCAAACCCGCGCTGCTGGACAATGGGGTCAAAGTGATGGTGCCGCCGTTCATTGCGCAGGACGAAGACATCGTCGTGAATACCGAAACGATGGAATATTCCGAGCGCGCCTGACAACCGGACCGGTCAGGCGCTGCGCGTTATCTTCGCCTCGCCTGCGACCATGTCTCCCGCGGCCCTGTCAAAACGCAGATAGGCGAGCGCTTCGCCGCCTGCTCGGCTAAGCAGGACGCCAACGGGCTTGCCATTTGCGGTGATTTCGGTGCCGGGTTCGACATCACCGTCGACAGCCACGCGCGCGAGACCTTTACGCAGTTCGGTCTTGTGTTTCATGCGTGCCGTGACTTCCTGGCCGACATAGCAGCCTTTGCGAAAATCGACACCGCCAAGCCGCTCGAAACCGACCTCCAGTATGAAAGTGTCGGAGGTTAGCTCGATACCTGTTTCCGGTATCAGATGTTTCACGCGCAGCCCGGTCCAGTCGACGTTGTCGTCGGTTTGCGGCGCGTCCCGGTAGGCGCGCCATCCAAGATCCGGATGCCTCGGGTCCGCATATCCATCGTCGGGTGCCGGGCCAAGGCCGCGGTGCAGGCAGAGCGCCGTTTGCTCTATCGCGACGTCGGCGCGCAATTTGTACATATTCAGTCTGGCGATCAGTGCATCGGCGTGGCTGTCCGCGACATCGAGCAAAATCGCGTCTCCAAGCTCGACCAGAAAGAAGTCGCAAATGTACTTGCCCTGCGGCGTAAGAATCGCGGCATACACCAGACCGTTCCCGATACGGTTCACGTCGTTGGTGATCAGCCCTTGCAGAAAGTCTTTTGCATCCTTGCCGGACAACTTGAGTATGCGGCGTTCGGTCATAGGGGCTCCTCATCGGTACTGGAGACGGATATAAGCACAACGGTTCAGGTTGAAAGAGGTACTTTATGCGTGCACCGATTTCGGTGATTGTCCCGACGCTGAATGCAGAACGGCATTTGGGCAGTTGCCTGACATCGCTGTTGGCAGGTCTGGAAGCGGGTCTGATCCGGGAGCTGATCGTCAGTGATGGCGGCTCAACCGACGCAACCGTGGACATCGCGAAGGCCTGGGGCGCAGAGGTTATCGAAGGCACAGCCTCGCGCGGGGCGCAACTGGCGCGCGGATGCCAGATTGCGAAGGGCCGCTGGCTTCTGGCACTGCACGCCGACACGCGCCTGTCGGACGGATGGGTCGGTCCCGTGATGCAACACCTCACAGGGGAAAGGGCCGGCTGGTTCAGGCTTGCTTTCGACGATGGTGGACTCGCGGGACAATGTGTGGCGATCTGGGCCAATCAGCGCAGCCGGCTGGGACTGCCTTATGGCGATCAGGGGCTCTTGCTGCCCGCGTCGCTTTATCGCGATGTCGGTGGCTATCCGAACCAGCCGTTGATGGAAGATGTGGCTCTTGCGCGCGCACTGAAAGGACAACTGGCTGGCATTGATGCAGTCGCGATCACCAGCGCATGCCGATACAAGAACCAAGGCTGGTTACGCCGCGGCGCGCGCAATCTCTGGACATTGTTCCGCTATTTCAGGGGGGTTTCGCCTCAGCAACTGGCGGACAGTTACCGTGGCTAGTTTTAGAACAGAGCCTTGGCCTTCAGTCAGAAACCATCAGCCAGATCGTCTTCAATCTCAATGATTTCCTCGGGCGCCATCACATGCGTGTCGGCGACTTTCTTGCCGTCCTGAAACTGTAGGCGATAAAGATTTGCATAGATGCCATCGCGCTTCATGAGTTCCTCATGCGTGCCCTCATCCACAACCCGGCCCGCGTCCATCACGATGATCTTGTCGGCGTTGCGGACCGTGGACAGTCGGTGCGCGATCACCAGCGTCGTGCGGCCCCGTGCGAGTTCCTCGAGGGCTTCCCTGACCAGTTTCTCGGACTGCGCGTCGAGCGCCGAGGTGGCCTCGTCGAGGAGCAGGATCGGCGTGTCCCGCAGCAGGGCCCGGGCGATGACCACGCGTTGACGCTGGCCGCCGGAAAGCGCGGAGCCTCGGGGGCCAGCTTCGGTTTCGAGCCCGTCCGACAGGTTTGGTAGGAAATCGCTGACATGTGCAGCGTCCAGAACCGCTTTGAGTTGATCGTCTCCTACGTCGCTGCGTCCCATCAAAATGTTCTCGCGCAGCGTTTCGTCAAAGAGTATGGCCTCTTGCGATACCACTGAAAACAGGCCGCGCAGATCCGGCAAAGCCATGTCGGTGGTTGCCACACCGCCTATGCGCACTGTGCCTTCAGTCGGGTCAATCAAGCGTGTCAACAGGTTGAACACCGTCGACTTTCCTGCACCAGAGGCGCCGACCAGTGCGGTCGTCTGGCCTGCGGCCGCCGTCAGCGACAGCTTTTCGAGCACCTCCGTTTCTCCGTAACGGAGCGCCACATCTTCAAGCACGATGTCGGGAATTCCGGCAGGGGGCGGCATGGGATGAGCAGGGGATGTCAGCGTGATCGGGGCTTCCATCAGTTCCTTGAGCCTGTCGACCGACGCCGCCGCGACCTGCCACAGGCCGCTGATGTTCGCCAGCCGACGCATCGGGTTGAAGGCAAAGCCCATCGCGGTGAAAAAACTCATGAACTGTCCAATGGTTTTCTCACCGTCGATAATCTGCAAGCCGCCGTAAAGGATCACGGCCAGAAAACCGAAACCGGACATGATGTCGACCAGGGCAGGGATTGACGCCTTGCCAAATACCGTCCGGATTTGTTTGCGGATGTATGCTCTGGAGAGTTTTTGGAACTGGCGCGCCTGATAGTCCTCGGCCCCGTTGAGCTTGATCTGCACAACGCCATGGAAAATTTCGTCCAGTCGTATTGCGAGAGATGCGCCCAGATCGCGCGCTTCGCCTGCGCGCTGGCGAACAAACTTTTGCGCGAATGCGGCGGGCATAATCATGACCGGGACACCAATACACGCGAGCAACGCCCAGATCGGGTCAATGCTGATCGCGACGCCCAGCAGGACCACAAGCCCGATGGCATCGCGTCCTGATCCGGTAATGATGGCCGTCCATACCTTGTTCAGTTCGCGAACATCGGTCTGAACGCGCTGGATCAGGTAGCCCGGCGGATGAGCCTGGTGAAACTCACCGTCCTGTTTCATGATCCGGTCGAGCAGATCCCCGCGAATTTCAGCGGCGGTCTTTTCGGCGACACGGGACAGCAGCACGCGTTGCACGACGCTGGAGATGGCGCGCACCG
>JASFFN010000151.1:0-5416 GCA_050124275.1 Roseobacter sp.
CAGCGGTTCTTTTGACGGCGCGGTTCTGGGGGGTGACCCTGCGTGGCTTGAAAGCGGCGGAAACCTGACAATCGAAGCTCTTGCCCGAAAACAGGCAAGGCCATATCGTCTAACCCGGTTTGGCGGGAAGGACTGCGCATGTTGAAAGACCGCTACGACAATCCCTTGACGACCCGGTCACAGGCTGCACGGGACGCGTACATCGACGCAATCGACCTTTTGCTTGAAGGGCAGGCGGGGCCCGTGGCAGGCTTTGAAAAGGCACTGGAACATGATGCCGGCTTCGCTCTGGGGTGGTGCGGCCTCGCGCGCTCTCATCACTTTACCGGAAATATCGCGCAAGCGCAGTCTGCGATGGAGCGGGCGGAGGCCCTGACCGAAGGCACTACCGCGCGGGAAAAATCCCATGTCGCGGCCCTCGGCCTGATGATTTCCGGGCAATTGCCCCAGGCCTATTCGGCCATCCGCGCGCATGTACTGGAATACCCGCGGGATGCGCTGATCGCGCAGACCTGTTCCTCCATTTTCGGCCTCATTGGATTTTCCGGCCAGCCGGGCCGCGAGGCAGAGATGCTGGCCTTTAACGCAAGCCTTCTGCCGCACTATGGCGAGGACTGGTGGGCGATCAGCCAGTACGCTTTCGCGCTCTGCGAAACGGGGAATCTCGCCCTGGCGGACGTAAAGATCGATCAGGCGATGGCGATGAACCCGCGCAATGCCCATGGAGCACATGTGCGCAGCCATGTCTCTTACGAGGCCGGCGAGACCGAGGCGGGGCGGGCCTATCTGGCAAACTGGCTGTCGGGATACGATCCGTCTGGTTTGATGTTCACGCATCTCAACTGGCACGAGGCGCTCTGGGCGCTGGCGCAGGGGGATCTCGACACGATGTGGGCGCGGGTGGATGCAGCGGTGGCGCCCGAGGCGGAATCGGGCGGGCCCGCGATCAATATCCTGACCGACACGGCATCGATTCTTCATCGCGCCACACTTGCCGGGGTGGACGTGCCGGCCGAACGGTGGGCAAGCGTCAGCGATTTCGCGCTCAGGGCATTCCCGAGGACCGGAAACGCCTTTGTCGATATTCACGCGGCGCTTGCGCATGCCATGGCCGGACGGCAGGAGGCTTTGGCGCGGATCATCGACCACCCCGCGGGGCCCGCCGCCGATCTTGTCCCCGATCTGGCACAAGGCTTCGGGGCCGTGGCGCGCGAAGACTGGGCTGAGGCGGCGCGGTTGCTGACCCGGTCGATGGGAGATCTGGCGCGCATTGGCGGCAGCCGCGCGCAGCGCGATCTGGTGGAGCAGACGCTGCTGGAAGCGCTCGTGCGGCAGGGCAAGCGGGATGAAGCGCATGATATCGCCCTGCTCAGGCGGCCCATTCTCGCCGAAAGTGTCGCCGCCTGAGTGTCAGCGCAAGTCGGGAGGGCGCCATTTGCCGATGTACTCCATGACCTCACTTAGGACCCCGCGAAAGCTCTCGGCGCGTTCCGTGTTGTAGAGGGCCGCGCCGTCGTCGAATGTGAGATAGCAGGCCTCGCTGAGATCGAGATCAAGTGCATGCGTACCGGCGGATGGCCGCCCGTAGTGTTGGGTGATCCAGCCAGCGGTCGAACGCCCTTGAACCATCGCGGTGTGGGTATTGCTGCTGTTTATCAGCCGGACAAGCTGTGTGGAAAGCTCAACGGCGCAGGACGCGCCCATGAAGGTCGAGATCCAGATATCGACGTCATCGGGGGGCGAATATGTGAGGGCCTCATCAGGCCGGGCGCGACAGGTGACCACCATGGCGTACCCATTGCGCGCCCGGACGCGCGCGATCTGTGCGGCAAGAGCGGCGTGAAACGGCACGTAATAGGTGGACCGCCATGTCTGGGCTTCTCGCGGACCGGGCGGTTTTTCCCAGATGCTCTCCCCACGGACGTCAAGAAGCGGGACAACGCCTATCATACCGTTTCGCGGGCGCGCTTCCCCGGCCGCCAAACCGCTATCCACATCGGACAGGTAGCGGTGAAAGTTTGCCCGGAGTACGGTGGCGTCTTCCATAAGTCCGTGCAGCAACCGGTCCAGAAACCGGTCGGGGGCGGTGATGCTTTGTGCTGGGTCTTTCAGCCGGTCCGCTATCACACGTGGCATGTTCGTACCTGTGTGGGGCAGGATTACGATCAGCGGACCATATCGCTGAATGAGATCTAGCGGCATGGGCGTCGGGAAGCTTGCGCTCTCGGGCGCGGCGGTGCGAGGATGTCCGGCCGGTTCATGTTTCTTTCTTGTCGTTCACCACGTTCATTTGCGCCAGACCGCTCTGGCCCAGATCGACTTTTGCAAACGGACCCCCGTGACACATCTGGCCGGGATCCGTCGTATTGACCGGCTCTTCCCGGGCCAGCAGGTCGGCGGCGAAGATTTCCGCATTGTCCACCGGGCGGTAGCCAAGAAAAGACGCCTTTGAATTGTCGACCGGCGCGCGATCGTTGTTCGAGACACCATAGATGATGGCAAACCCGACGGAAGGCGTGTCTATGGCGCGCACGACCAACTGTATCAGATCCGCGTAAGACAACCATGATCCAAGCGCACGCGTGTTGTTGACCTGTGCGCAGGAGAGGATTCTCAGATGCACGGACTCCATGCCGCGCTTGTCCCAGTACATGCGCCCGAGGTCCTCGGTGAAACACTTTGCCAGCCCGTAAAACGTATCTGGACGGTGCGCCGCATCCGTTCCGATGAAATCGGATTTCAGGTGCATGCCCACGGCGTGGATCGAGGAGGCATAGACGATCCGGCGCACGCCGGCCTGATAGCCTGCCTCCCAGATGTTGTAGGAGCCGACGAAGTTGGGGCCGAGCAATTCCTCGAACGGCTTTTCATCGACGATCGCGCCGAAATGCACGACCATGTCCGCACCCTCCAGCACAGGTGCGATCTGGTCCATCTCGGCCAGATCGGCTCTGACATAGGTCTCGCCGGGATAAAGCTTGCCGATATTCTCTGCGATGTCCGTGCTGACGAGTTCATCGCAAAGTGCCGTGAGCGGTTCGCGCAGATAGGACCCGAGGCGGCCCGCCGCCCCGGTAAGAACCAGTTTTTTCATGTTATTCCTCCATGTCGTCAGATGACGGCCTTTTCCAAGAATTTCTCGCCGCGCAGGACACGGTCCACGGCGAAGGGCGACAGATCGAGGCTTCGGTATTCGCCGTAGGCGATCCATTCGGCCAGCCCCCGTCCCAGCGCCGGTGCCTGTTGCAGGCCGTGGCCCGAAAAGCCGTTCGCAAACAGGAAATTGGGCAGATCGGGGTGCGGGCCGAGAATGGCGTTCTGGTCCAGCGTGTTGTAGTCGTAATGGCCCACCCACATGTTGACCAGCCTGATCTTTTCGAACTGCGGGATCCGGTGGGCGATGATGGGCCAGAATTTCTCTTCCCAAAGGCTGAAATCGGCGGTGAAATCATCCACATCGACCGGCGGATCCTCATCCGAAGCGCCGCCCGCCAGATAGTATCGCCCATCGCTGCGAAAATGCACGCCCGAGGGATCGATGGTCAGTGGCAGGTCGCGTTCGAGCGGTTGGGCCGCTTCGAAGACGTAGGAATAGCGGCGGCGCGGTTCCACGGGAATATCGAGACCCGCCATCCGCGCCGTCGGTGCGCCACGGGTGCCCGAGGCGTTCACGACCACATCGCAGGAGACCTGCGCGCCGGAGGCCAGCGACACGCTTTCGACGCGGGTCCCCTTGCGCGTCATGCCGACAACTTCGTCCGCGATGTATTCCACGCCGTTTCGTCGCGCCATGCGCCTGAACCAGTCGAACATGGTGCCACCGTCGAAGTATCCTTCATCGACGAGGTTGTGATTTGCGCCCAGAATGTCGTCGAGCCGGTAAAATGGATAGGACTGTGCAATTTCCTCCGGCGTCAGAAATCGCGTGGCCGCCCCAAGGCTTTGCTGCAGTTTCTGGCTCTCGCGCAGGGTTTTGGCGAATTCCGGCGTGTCGGCAAGGTAGAGATATCCGAAGCTTTGCAAGGTGAGGTCCGGGACCTCGGGATCGCCGCCCATGAAATCGCGGAAGGACTTGATGAAGGCCGCGCCGAACTGCGACACGCTGATATTGGTCTCGTTCGAGAACTGCTGGCGGATGCAGCTGTTCGTGAGGCTGGTCGCGGCAAATTCATATGAGGGATCCCGTTCCACGACGAGGATACGGCCGTCGAAACCGGCCATCTGCGTCAGCCACCAGGCAACGCCGGAGCCATAGATCGCGCCCCCTACGATCACGACGTCATAGCCTGGGTATTTGGGTGCCATGGTCCTCTCCCGACGAAACGCGACGGGTTCAGGATCACCTGAAATGGGCGGACGTCAAGCGTTGTGCCCTCCGGCCTCGCTTTTTTCTGCAAGCGTGCGGGCGTCGCCGGCCAGAAGCACAATGATATCGCGCAGCCGGTCCGTGTCCTTCGGGTTGGAGGCATTGCCGTCAAGTCCGCGCCGATAGACGCCTTGCAGGATCGCGAGGAAACGAAAGTACGAAAACACCACGTAAAAGTTCCAGTTTCCCGGAATGTCGATGCCCCGCCGCGCGCAATATTTCGCCAAGTAAGCCGCCTCGTCCGGCAGGCCCAGAGCGCCGCGGTCCAACCCCCCGAGCCCCCGGAAATGCCCCTGATGCGGCAGGCGCCAGTGCATGCACTGATAGGCGAGATCCGCCAGCGGATGGCCCAGCGTCGACAACTCCCAGTCCAGCAGGGCCAGTACCTCGGACCGGTCGTGTGCAAAGATCATGTTGTCGATCCGGTAGTCGCCATGCACGATACTGCTGGCCCCGTCGTCCGGCACCATGTTGTCCGCGAGCCATGCCATCAGCCAGTCGGCGTCGGGCAGGGGGGTGGTGGCCGCCTGCAGGTACTGTCCCGACCAGCGCGCGACCTGCCGTTCGAAGTAGTTGCCCGGGCGGCCAAAATCACCGAGCCCGACGGCCCCGGGGTCGACATCGTGCAAATTCGCCAGCATCGCGTTCATCGCATCATAGATTGCCGAGCGCTCCTCGATGGTCTGGTCCGGCAGGGCCGGATCCCAGAAGATCCGCCCGTCGACCATTTCCATGACCATGAACTGGGGACCCATGGGGCTGACCTCACCGCTCAGGTGCAGAACTTTCGGAACCGGCACCTTTGTGCCTGCGAGCGCCCGCATGACGCGGAACTCTCGATCGACGGCATGGGCGGATTTCAACAGTTTGCCAGGCGGTTTGGCGCGCAGGACATAGTGCCTGCCGGCACTGATCAGCTTGTACGTCGGGTTCGATTGCCCCTCGGAGAATTTCTCGATGGCATCCAGTTTCGAAAAGCCGGGGACGTGGCGTGCCAGATAGGCCTCGAGTTCGGCGTGGTCATAGTGGTGCATGGCTTGTCCCCCTTTT
>JASFFN010000152.1:0-5404 GCA_050124275.1 Roseobacter sp.
TTTCGCCTCGGCGGCGTGTTTCGACATGGTGCAGATCATGTACAACCCCGCCGCTTTCGCGTGGCTCGGTATCGTCTCGGGGCTGGGACGTTTCCATTTGGAGATGTCGAGCTTCGCACCTTTCATTTTGGCATCGCCGTAGTAGGCGCCCCACTCCCACGCGGCAATCGCCATGCGGACCGGGTTGCGCGCCGAGGCGACACCCATGTCCTCTCCTGCCCCACGCCAGGCGATGGCCCGCACATAGGCATCCTTGAGACCGGAGGTTTCGAGGACTTGCGCTTTCGCCGCTTCTATCTCGTCGACAGTGTAGGGAATCTCGAAGTCGATCATTTCGGCAGACCGTTTCAGCCTTTGGGAATGCTCGCGACTCTTGAATATCTTGCCGCCGTACGCGCGCTCTCCTTCGAACACGGATGAGGCATAATGCATGGCATGGGTCAGAATATGCACATTCGCATCACGCCACTCCACCATCCGGCCATCCATCCAGATTTTTCCGTCACGGTCGTCATATGCGTCTGCCATGGTCTTTCCTTCCCAAATGCCAACATCTTTTCCGAAAATTGCGCATATACGTCCGAAACGGACATATTGTTACGCAAAACCTGCCAATCCGTATCGGTTCGCTCTTGGAATGTCAACAACACTGACATAAGCTGCGCGAGCATTGAGTAAATTTTTTGAGGCATTGTATGGCAGATGGCAGAACGGGCGCCTCCCACAGTGGGGAGAACCTATTATTTTTGACCGACGAGCAACTCAGACAGGGCATTGAGGCAATGTTTTTCGCATACCGCGGCTTTACGGCGGATCCGGACCGCATCCTTGCGGATATGGCGTACGGTCGCGCACATCATCGTGCAGTGCATTTCATCAATCGCGCGCCGGGCACCACAGTGAACAATCTGCTGAACATCCTCGGCGTGACCAAGCAGTCGCTCAACCGGGTCTTGCGGACCCTGATCGAGGATGGTCTTGTGGAAAGCCGGGTTGGCAAGATCGACAAACGCGAACGACATCTTTTTCTGACGCCTGACGGGCTGGCCCTGGAGCAAAGACTGTCGGATGCACAACGCGCGAGGATGCGAACGGCTTACCGGGACGCCGGCCCCGAAGCCGTTGCCGGTTTTCGCAAGGTTCTGGAGGCGATGATGGACGGGGAAATGCGCTATGCGTACAACCGGCTGAAGGAAAGCGGGTCATGAGCATTTTCGACGCGCATCTTCTTGTCGTCGACGACGATGAGCGCATTCGGACACTTTTGCAGAAATTCCTGATGCGCAATGGCTATCTGGTCACGGCAGCCCGTGACGCGGCGCATGCAAGGCGCATCATGGCCGGTCTCGAATTCGACCTCATCGTTCTGGACGTCATGATGCCCGGAGAAGACGGGCTGAGCTTTACGCGCGACCTGCGGGAAACGAATTCCGTGCCAATCCTTTTGCTGACCGCCAAGGGCGACACCAACAACAGGATCGAGGGTCTGGAAGCCGGCGCGGACGACTATTTGCCGAAGCCCTTCGAGCCGAAGGAGTTGTTGCTGCGCATCAATGCAATCCTGCGGCGCGTGCCGGAAACCAGCGTCGATCAGGCAGCCCCCAAGGTTTTGACGCTCGGCCCGATCCGATACGATATGGAGCGCGGGGAGATGTGGCTCGGTGAAGAGCTCATTCGTCTGACGGCCACTGAAACACAACTGATGAAAATCTTCTCCGCGCGCTGCAATGAGCCGATCAGCCGCGAAAAGCTGGTGGAAGATCTGGGACGCGACCGCGGGCAGGCGCAGGAACGTGCCATTGACGTTCAGATCACCCGCCTGCGGCGCAAAATCGAAGCGGACCCGAAACAGCCGCGCTATCTGCAGACGGTCAGGGGCGCGGGTTACATGCTTGCCCCTGACTGAGTACTTCGGCACATTGCCCGGACGCACGCGCAGGCTGGCCATTGAGATTTTTTGACTGTAGGTTCGCTCCGCCCGGACTTCAGGAAACAAACGATGACAGACATCCCCGTGACAGAGATGACCTTCGAACAGGCAATGACGGAACTCGAGAGCGTCCTCAACCAGCTGGAGCGTGGCGATGTGGCTCTCGACGAAAGCATCGCTCTTTACGAGCGGGGTGCTGCACTGAAAAAACGCTGCGAGGAAAAACTCAAGGAAGCCGAAGAAAAGGTTGCGGCGATCACGCTCGACAGTGACGGCGCCCCCACCGGCACAAAGCCCGTCGAAGGGCTGTGACCCGTGTTCACGGAAGAGCTTGAGGCGGCCGCGGCCGCTGTCCAGGCGCATTTCGACAATGTCCTGACCGGTTTCGAACCTGTGCCGGTGACGCAGGCCATGGCACATGCAACGAACGGCGGCAAACGTCTGCGCGGTTTTCTGGTTCTGGAAGGCGCTCGTCTGCACGGTATCGAACGCGGTCAGGCCATCTGGGCGGCAACGGCGATCGAAGCCCTGCATGCGTACAGTCTTGTACATGACGACCTGCCCTGCATGGATGACGACGATGTGAGGCGTGGCCAGCCGACAGTGCACAAACGCTGGGATGAAGCCACCGCCGTTCTTGCCGGTGATGCGCTTCAAAGCCTTGCATTCGAACTGGTGACCGACCCGAGGTCATCGCTGCCCGCTGCAGTGCGCGCGGAACTGGCATCAACACTTGCACAGGCCAGCGGCGCAAGAGGAATGGTTCTGGGGCAGGCTCTGGACATCGCGGCGGAAACATCGCCCCGCGTCCTCACCCTTCTGGAAATAACCGAACTGCAGCGCGGCAAGACCGGCGCGCTGATCGAATGGGCGGCAACAGCAGGTGCCCGCATGGCCGCGGCGGATCCAACCGCGCTGCTGACCTATGCCAGAGCTCTCGGCCTCGCTTTTCAGATCGCCGACGACATTCTGGATGTAACAGGTGACAGCGCTACAGTTGGCAAGGCCGTGGGAAAAGATGCGAAGGCGGGAAAGGCGACGTTCGTATCCCTGCTGGGTCTGGAACAGGCGCGCAAACGCGCCGCCGATCTTGTCGAGGAAGCCTGCGACAGCCTGGCGAGTTACGGCACCGCGGCAAAGACATTAAAAGAGGCTGCGCATTTCGTAGTCAAACGTGCGTATTAAGGAAGCCCGATGAACGCAAAGCCCGATACACCGCTGCTGGATACCATCCAGCGCCCGGCGGACATGAAGCGACTGTCCGACCGGCAGTTGACGCAGCTTGCGCATGAGGTGCGGGCGGAAACCATATCGGCGGTGTCCGTAACCGGCGGTCATCTCGGGGCCGGTCTCGGGGTGGTGGAACTGACGGTTGCCTTACACGCGGTTTTCGATGCGCCGCGCGACAAGATCATCTGGGATGTGGGCCATCAGTGCTATCCGCACAAGATCCTGACCGAGCGCCGCGACCGAATTCGCACGTTGCGCATGAAGGATGGCCTGAGCGGTTTCACGAAGCGCAGTGAGTCACCCTACGATCCTTTCGGCGCGGCCCATAGTTCGACCTCGATCTCCGCGGCCCTGGGCTTTGCTGTGGCGCGCGATCTCGGCGGGGTCGTGCCCGAAGGTCTGGGCGACGCGATCGCCGTCATCGGTGACGGCGCGATGAGCGCCGGCATGGCCTTTGAGGCGATGAACAACGCGGGCCACCTCAAGAAGCGCATGATCGTCATCCTCAACGACAACGAGATGTCGATTGCACCGCCCGTCGGCGCCATGTCCTCCTACCTCAATCGCCTCTATGCGGAAGAGCCGTTTCAGGATTTCAAGGCGGCAGCAAAGGGCGCGGTGAGCCTGTTGCCCGAACCCTTCCGCGAAGGCGCCAAGCGCGCGAAGGACATGCTGAAGGGCATGGCGATGGGCGGCACGCTTTTTGAAGAACTCGGGTTTTCGTACATCGGGCCGATCGATGGCCATGATATGGATCAGTTGCTGCCGCTGCTACGCACGGTCAAGGCGCGCGCGACCGGTCCGATCCTGATCCACGTGCTGACCAAGAAAGGCAAGGGCTACGCGCCCGCCGAAAACGCGCGGGACCGCGGGCATGCCACGGCCAAGTTCAACGTGGTCACCGGCGAGCAGAAAAAAGCGCCCTCCAACGCGCCGAGCTATACCAAAGTCTTCGCCGAAAGCCTGCTGCAGGAAGCAGCCGAAGACGACAAGATTTGCGCGGTGACCGCGGCGATGCCGGACGGTACCGGGCTCAACCTCTTTGCCGAACGGTATCCGAGCCGGTGCTTTGATGTGGGCATCGCCGAACAGCATGGGGTTACGTTTTCGGCTGCTCTGGCTGCCGGTGGGCTCAAGCCGTTTTGCGCGATGTATTCCACCTTTCTTCAGCGCGGTTATGACCAGGTCGTGCACGACGTGGCGATCCAGCGCCTGCCTGTGCGCTTTGCGATAGACCGCGCAGGACTCGTCGGGGCCGATGGCGCCACGCATGCGGGCGCGTTCGACATTGCCTATCTCGCCAATCTGCCCGGCTTCGTCGTAATGGCTGCTGCGGATGAAGCGGAACTTAAACACATGGTCGCCACCGCCGCCGCGCACGACGACGGCCCGATTGCGTTTCGATTTCCAAGAGGCGAAGGGCAGGGCGTCGAGATGCCAGAGCGCGGCACCCCTCTGGAGATCGGCAGGGGGCGGATCATAGCACAAGGCAAACGAGTGGCCATACTGTCCTTCGGCACCCGTCTTGCGGAGGTCCAAAAGGCCGCCGAAAGCCTGCGCGCGCGCGGCATCTCTCCAACCATCGCCGATGCCCGTTTTGCCAAACCGCTTGACCGCGAAATGATCCTCACCCTGGCACGGGAGCACGAAGCCCTGATCACAAGCGAGGAAGGGGCGGTGGGTGGTTTCGGCAGCCACGTCGCTCAGCTTCTTTCGGACGAGGGCGTCTTCGATTACGGGCTCAAGTTCCGCTCCATGGTGCTGCCGGATACCTTCATCGATCAGGCGAGCCCCGAGGACATGTACGCGGTCGCTGGCATGAATGCATCGGACATCGAGGCGAAGGTGCTGTCGGTGCTGGACATCGCAAAGATTGGCGAGGCGCGCGCCTGAATGCGCGCGGTCATCTGAATTAACAAGCCGTAACAGCAAAACCCACGCAAGCGCTCCACTTGCGTGGGTTTTACGATCATCGCAATTTTCGTACCGGTTTCACGAAAACCCGGTGACGATTCACTTCTGCGCTTTCAGTGCATCGCGTATTTCGATGAGGAGTTCGGTCTCGGATGGTCCGGCCGGTGCTTCGGGTTCCGGCTCTTTTTCATTGACGACGCTGTACTTGATGCGATTCACCATCTTCACCAGGAGAAACACGACCCACGAGATGATCAGGAAGTTGATGAGGGCCATGATGAAATTGCCATAGGCGAACACGGCCGCTTCGTCTCCTTCGCCCAGCGAAAA
>JASFFN010000153.1:0-5383 GCA_050124275.1 Roseobacter sp.
TTCGAAAAGGCCCTGTCGGAATACGGGTTCCGCATGGGCTATGGCGCGGCAATCGCCGTTGTTCTGTTCCTTATCATGCTGGTTTTCATCGCCTATTTCCTCTTTTCCATGTGGCGGGAGGAGCAGGGCCGATGACACGCGCGGAATTCGACACGATGTGTGCTTCCCATCCCGGCGCCGTGCTCTCCGGCCCCGGCGAACTGGATGCGTGGAAGGTGGGCGGCAAGATGTTTGCCTGTTTCGGCCATGTGGAAGAAAGGCATCTGAATACGGAGCGGGTTTCGGTGAAATGCCCGGACGTCGAGACGGCGGCCATGCTGATCGAAGCCGGGGTTGCACGCAAAGCGCCCTACTTTCACAAGTCATGGGTACAACTGGATCTGCCGGCACTGAATGCGTGCGAGGCCGAACATCGCATTGCCGTCAGCTACGCCACGATCCGGCGGGGTCTGCCCAGGTCGGTGCGGGAGGCGCTCTGACATGTTTCCGACCCCAATCGAAAAAACGTCCCGGCCCTGGCAGCTCACCTACCAGTCTCTTTTGCCACTGTCTCTGATCATGTGGCTTTTGCCGCTGATTGCCGTGGCCATCTTTTCCATCAAACCGGCAGAGGATTTCACCCAGGGCAATTACTGGGGTTTGCCGTCCTCCTTCGAGATGTTCAACAACTATGGACAGGTGTTCTTCAACTCGGACATGCCGCGCTACATGATGAACTCGGTGCTTATCACGGTGCCAACGGTGATCGGCGCGGTTACCCTCTCTTGTCTCGCGGGGTTTGCCCTCGGCATTTACAAGTTCAAGTCGAACATCTGGATTTTCTTTATGTTCGTGGCCGGGAATTTCGTGCCGTTTCAAATTCTCATGGTTCCCGTGCGCGATCTGACACTGGACCTGGGGTTGTACAATACCAAAACCGGGCTGGTGCTGTTTCACATCGCCTTTCAGACCGGCTTCTGCACGCTTTTCATGCGCAATTTCATACGCGCCCTGCCCTACGAGCTGATCGAAGCGGCGCGCGTCGAAGGCATCGCGGAGTGGAAGATCTTCTGGTATGTGGTCATTCCCCTCATGAAGCCCGCCATCGCGGCGTTGTCGGTGCTGATCTTCACCTTCATCTGGAACGACTACTTCTGGGCCGTGGTGCTGACGCAGGGCCCAGAGAGCCAGCCCGTCACCGCCGGCATCACGTCATTCAACGCGCAGTACCGTGCCGCCTATCACCTGATGAGCGCGGGCTCGATCGTCGCGGCCCTGCCGCCGGTGCTGATGTTTTTCCTGATGCAGAAACACTTCATTGCCGGTCTGACGCTTGGAGCCGTGAAGTGACGCAGTGCTGGAGACTGGATGATGCGCACCAGACCATGGTTCTGGCCAGCGACAACAGCCGCTGTCCCCGGGTGATCTATTGGGGGCCGCCCCTGCCGCAAGAGGAAGACCTGACAGAGCTCTGCGCCGTTGCGCTCCCCGACGTGACGGGCGGCATGCTGGATGCAAATCCGGATTTGTCCCTGTGCCCCGAAGCGGCCCGCAGTTTTCCCGGGCAGCCCGGCCTGATCCTCGGCGGTGCCAACGGCACGCCGCTTTTGCCAAAGCTCAGGCTGACGGCGGTCGAGACCTCGGCGCAGAGCCTCAAGTTCATCTGTGAAGACGCGGACATCAGGTTGATCTACGAAGCAACGATCGCCCTTGATCCCGAAACCCATGTGATCGTGTTACAATCCCGCGTGACTGCGGACCGCCACCTGCACCTGCACTGGCTTGCCGCCCCCGTGCTGCCGGCACCACAGCACAGCCAGGAGATGATTGACGTCGCGGGCCGCTGGTGCGGCGAATTTCAGTTGAACCGGACGGCGTGGTCGCCCGGCATCCGCGCCCGTGAGAACCGGACCGGCCGAACGGGTCACGAACATTTCCCCGGTCTCATCGTGCCCTGCGACGGGGCAAGCAACACGGCAGGCGAAGCCTATGCCTTTCACTACGGCTGGTCGGGCGGGCACCGGATGATCGCAGAGGAACTGCCGGACGGGCGTCGTCAGATCCAGTTCGGCAATGCAGCCCATACCGAAAACGTCGCCTCAGTGACGTTTGAGACAGCCCCGCTCTATGCCGTGTACTCTTCGGAGGGTCTGAACGGGTGTGCGGTCTCTTTCCAGCGCCATCTGAGGGATCGCATCGTGCCCTGGACCGAAGCCAGCCGCCCAAGACCCGTGCATTACAACTGCTGGGAAGCGGTCTATTTCGACCACGACGTCACGGAACTGAAAGAGATCGCGACCCTTGCCGCCTCTCTGGGTGCCGAGCGCTTTGTGCTCGATGACGGCTGGTTCGGACGGCGTGACGATGACACCTCGAGCCTGTCGGACTGGGAAGTGGACCCCCGGAAGTATCCCGATGGCCTCGGCCCCCTGATCGACCACGTCCACGGCGAAGGCATGCGCTTTGGCATCTGGCTCGAGCCGGAGATGATCAACCCCGACAGCGACACCCATCGTGCGCATCCGGACTGGGCCCTTGGCGCCGAAGACCAGATCCTGGGACGCCAGCAAAAAGCGCTCAACATGGCCCTGCCGGATGTTCGCGATTTTCTCTATGAGCGCATCTCGGCGTTGCTTAGCGCATATCCGATCGACTACATCAAGTGGGATCATAACCGGGTCCTGCCGATGCCGGATGCCGCACAGACACGCGGGGCTTACGCGCTGATCGACAGGCTGCGCCGCGATTTTCCGCAGGTCGAGATTGAAAGCTGTGCCTCCGGCGGCGGGCGTATCGACTTCGGCATTCTGAGCCGGACGCAGCGGATCTGGCTGTCCGACAGCAATGACGCGCTGGAACGGCTCAGGATACAGCATGACGCCGCCCTTTTCCTGCCCGGTGCGGTGACCGGCAGCCACGTGGGGCCGCGCCGGTGTCACACGTCAGGACGTGTCATGGACATCGAGTTCCGCGCATGGGTCGCCGCGCAGCGCCACATGGGGTTCGAGATGGACCCGCGCGAACTGACCGGTGACGAAGCCGACGTGCTGCGCGAGGTGACCGGGTGGTGGAAGGAAAACCGGGACTGGATGTTTGACGCCGAAATTCTGCGGCTCGACAGCTCTGACCCTGCCGTGATCGCCGAACAGCAGATGGACCGCGCAGCCGGGCGCTTTGTCGTCTTTGCGGGCCTCACGACACCGTCGTCCCAGATCGCCCCGCGACCGCTGCGCCTGACGCGCCTTGACGCCAAGGCGCACTACCGGGTGAGCCTGCGCAATCGCGCGTCAGCATCGCATCTGTCGCGGGGCGCGCTGGCCCTGAAGGATCGCGCCGTCACCCTGACCGGCGCGGCCCTGATGGCAAGCGGCATAAGGCTCCCATGGCAATTTCCTCAGACGATCTGGGTCCTTGAGGGACAAAAACTTGGAGATCAGATTTCATGACCAGAACAGCAACGTTCCATGATCTAGAGGGCGCTTCGGTCTACATTACCGGCGGCGGCTCGGGCATCGGCGCCGAATTGACAGATGGCTTCCTCGCACAAGGGGCGAAAGTCGCGTTCATCGGGCGCTCGGACGCCACCGCCTTTGTCGAGGAGATGGGGGCCAAACACGGGGTGACCCCGCTCTTTCTGCAAGGCGACATCACCGATACCGACAGGCTGCGCGAAACGGTGGCGCAGGCAGCGGAAGTGAATGGCCCGGTCTCGGTATTGGTCTCCAACGCGGCAAATGACAAACGACACAACTGGCTGGAGCTTTCTCCGCAGGAATGGGACGATCTGCTCGCGGTCAATCTCAAGGCTTACTTCTTTGCCGCGCAAGCGGTGGCGCCGCAAATGCGCATGGCCGGCGCGGGCTCGATCATCAATTTCAGCTCGATCAGCTACATGATGGGCAATGCGGGCTACCCGGCCTATACCGCTGCAAACGGCGGCATCACCGCCATGACCCGCAGCCTTGCCCGGGAACTGGGGCCTGACGGCGTGCGCGTGAACGCTCTGGCGCCCGGTTGGGTTCTGACGCAAAAACAGCTCGACAAATGGGCAACGCCGGAAGACCTTGCCGCCCATCTCGACCGCCAGTGTCTGAAGGAGCATCTCAAGCCTCAGGACATCGTGGATGCGGTGCTCTTTCTGGCCTCCAAGACCAGCCGGATGATGACGGGTCAGTGCATGGTCGTGGATGGCGGCGTCGTGACGACAGGGTGAAAGGGCAATGAGCGAGCACATCACCGCCGATTGGATCGCCGTCGACTGGGGCACGACCAACCTGCGCGCCTACGCGATGCAAGGCGCAACCGTGATGGCCCGGGCGGACTCCACGGATGGCATGAGCACCCTCGCCCCCACCGGTTTCGAAGCCGCGCTGATGAAACTGATCAGCCCGTGGACCGCAGACGACCCCCTGCCCGTCGTCGCCTGCGGCATGGTCGGCTCGCGGCAGGGCTGGGTCGAGGCGCCGTACCGGGCCGTGCCCTGCACACCCATGGGGAAAGAGTTGACGCGCGCCCCGACGAAAAGCGGGTTGTCGGTGCATATTGTCCCCGGGCTCTGCCAGAACAGCCCGCCCGACGTGATGCGCGGTGAAGAAACCCAGATCGCGGGGTTTCTTGCCCTCAATCCGGGATGGGACGGTGTGCTCTGCATGCCGGGCACACATACGAAGTGGGCCCATCTGAGTGCCGGCGAGGTGGTAAGTTTTCAGACCTTCATGACGGGCGAACTCTACGCGCTCATCAGCACGGCATCGGTCTTGAGACATTCATTGCGCGATAACGGCTGGGACAAGGCGGCTTTTGAAGAGGCCGTTTCCGAGGCGATGAGCAAGCCGGAGCATCTGGCCGCGCGTTTGTTCCAACTGCGCGCCCGGGATTTGCTGAACGCGCAAAAGGGCGGTGCCACACGGGCTGCACTCTCCGGCTATCTGATTGGCGCCGAACTCGCCGCCGCGCGCCCTTACTGGCTGGGTCAGAACCTTGCAATCCTCGGAACGGGCACACAGGCACAAGCCTACCGCGACGGTCTTGCCCCGCAAGGGGTTTCCGCGATGCTTGCCGACGCGGAACGCGCGACCCTCGCGGGCCTGACCGCTGCCCACCGTTCATTGAGGGAAAAAACATGACCCTTCCGTTAATCGCCATTCTGCGCGGGATCACGCCGGAGGAGGCGCCCGCCATCGCCGAGGCGCTGATCGCCGCGGGCATCACCACGATCGAGGTGCCGCTCAACTCGCCCGACCCGCTGGCAAGCATCAGCGCCTTGGCGCACGCATACGGCAAGGAGGCCTTGATCGGCGCGGGGACCGTGCTGACGGTCGCCGAAGTGAACGCCGTGGCCGATGCAGGCGGCCGGCTGATCGTGTCACCGAACTGCGACGGCGAGGTGATTGCGGCCACCAAG
>JASFFN010000154.1:0-5375 GCA_050124275.1 Roseobacter sp.
GTGGGGCGGCCGGCGGCTGGTCGCGGATGGATCGGGTTGACGCCCAGAGATGCTTACGAAACGCGCGACGTGCGCCAGACCGCGCTGCTGCCCCCCTGGCTTGTTCTGCTTCTTTCCGCCGGATTCATTACCGCGGCATGGCTGCGCGAAGGCCGCCGTTAGACTGTCGAGGAGCGATGATGGTCTCTGGTGCGGTTGAAGCCGCCGATTAAACAGATATTCATCTGGATAGATCACATTGTCGCCGAAACCGGAGGTATCTAAGGCAATGAGTTAATGAGTCTGGCCAATAAACTTGCGCAGGAAAGGCGCAGCAGGCTCGCCGCGGAAAGGTTGCTTGAACTCAAGCAGGCCGAGCTGTTTGCCGCCAACCGCAAACTCGGTCAACACGCCCGCCAACTCTCCAACGAAATCGTCGAAACACGTGCCGAGGTGGCGACCGTGCGCGACGAAAACCAGCGCGTAAAATCCGACCTTTCCGCCGCACACAAGAAAATCGAACGCGTCGAAAGGCGCCTGTGGCAATCGATTGAAACCATCAACGACGGCTTCGCGTTCTATTCGCCCGATCTGGAACTGATCATGGCGAACCGTGCGTACCTCGCCGTTTTTGATGGCCTCGAGGATGTCAAACCTGGCGTCAGTTTCGTCACGGTTCTGCAATTTCTGACCGAGGAGGGCATCGTGAACATCGGAGACATGAGCCCGGCCGCCTGGCGCCAGAAAATGATCGAGCGGGTACAGTCGCCGGAACCGGAACCGATCGTTATCCGCTTGTGGAACGGCGAATACATCCGGATGATCGACCGCCGCGGCCCCGACGGCGACATCATTTCGCTTGGCATCAACATCACCGAAACCGTCAAATATGAAGAAAAGCTCAAAGCCGCGCGGGAAAGTGCCGAGGCCGCGAACCGCGCCAAATCGGCCTTTCTCGCGAACATGAGCCATGAAATCCGCACGCCGATGAACGGTGTGGTGGGCATGGCCGACGTGCTGATCGACACGCCGCTGACCGAGGAGCAAAGGCTCTACATCGACACCATCAAGAACTCCGGAGAAGCGTTGCTGGTCATCATCAACGATGTTCTGGATTATTCAAAGATCGAGGCGGAACGCCTGCAACTGCATCCCGCGCCTTTCGATCTGGAAAGATCAATCCATGAGGTCCTGATGCTCCTGCAGTCCTCCGCGCGTGACAAGGGCATCGTTCTGGCCGTGGACTACGCACTGTTTCTGTCGTCCCGCTTCATCGGCGATCCGGGCCGCATTCGCCAGATTCTGACGAACCTGATCGGAAATGCAGTCAAGTTCACCACCGAAGGCTCGGTTTTCGTCCGCGTGACAGGCAACCCGGTTCCGGAGACCGGCAAAGTCTGCTTGCAGATCACCGTCGAAGATACGGGCATCGGCATACCGGAAGACATGATTGACCACGTTTTCGGTGAATTCAATCAGGTCGAAAGCGAGCAGAACAGGCAGTTCGACGGCACGGGACTTGGACTCGCCATCACGAAGCAGTTGATCAAGATGATGGGTGGACGCATCTGGCTGACCTCAAAAGAGGGCGTCGGTTCCCGCTTTGGCTTCGAGTTGACGCTTGCGGTTGACGGGCCATGCGAGCTGCCGCACCCCGAACTGGACCCGGACTTGCGGCATGTCCTGGTGCTGGACGACTGCACCAAGAACAGCGAACTCCTCCAGTTTCAGCTGGAAACGCTTGGCCTCAAGGTCACCGCCTGCACCGATGCGGCAAGCGCATTGGCCTCATTGGACAAATCCGTCGACCTCGTTTTCCTGTCTCACATGATGGAAGAGACAAACGGGTTGGAGTTTGCCAAATCTGCGCGAGCCGCAGGTCACGAACAACACTTTGTCCTGTTGAGCACCAACCATGGTCATGCGAGAAACGACCCTCTGAGTGACACGGTAGACGTCATCGCACAGCGTCCCTTTCTCCGGTCGGATCTCATTCGCTGGCTGAGCGCTGCGAAACCCTGCGCACGCCCGGTCGAAGCGGAAAAGGACGTCGCTGGCGACATCCCGATATTTTCCCATGCGCGCGTCCCAACCGTTGCCGCACCAGTGCCTCAGCAGCCCCGCAAGATGCGCATTCTCGCCGCCGAAGACAACAAGACCAATAGGCTGGTTTTCGGTAAAATGTTGAAATCGCTTGAGATTGACCTCAAGTTCGCCTGCGACGGCGAGGAGGCGGTGGCGGCATATACCAGCTTCAACCCCGATCTGGTTTTCATGGATATCTCCATGCCACGCATGGACGGGAAGCAGGCAACTCAGGCCATTCGGGCGCTGGAGAAGGAGACGGGCCAGCACGTGCCCATCGTCGCCCTGACCGCCCACGCGATGAGCGGCGACGACAAGGACATACTCAGCGCGGGGCTTGACCGCTATCTCACAAAACCCCTGCGCAAACCGGACATCGTCCAGCAGATCATGGACTATCGCCCGGCGGACACGCTGGAGCCGCAGCAAGATGTTCCGGATCAGGCGGCAGGGTAGGGCCGCACGAAAACGGGCTTTTCCGGCGCAGACAGGTCGGCGCGGTATGCATACCCGCCACTGTCGAAACCGCAGAGCGTCTCTGCGTCGACGAGGCGGTTCTGGATGATGTACCGCGCCATGGCGCCCCGCGCTTTCTTGGCGAAAAAGCTTACGATTTTCGGACCTTTCCCGTCTTCTTTGTCTTCCATGAACACGGGTGTGATGACCCGCAGCTTCAGCGCTTCGGGCGCGACCGCGCCGAAGTATTCCTGGCTTGCACAATTGACGAGGACATTTGTGCCGATGCGCTCGGCCTGAGCGTTGAGCGCGTTTGACAGATCATCCCGCCAGTAGGCGTAGAGCGTCTCGCCGCGACGGGTTTTAAGGCGGCTGCCCATCTCGAGTCTGTAAGGCTGGATGGCATCCAGCGGTCGCAGAACCCCGTAGAGACCCGAGAGGATGCGCAGATGGTCCTGCGCCCAGTCCAGTTCGTCCGCGTCGAGGCTGGCTGCTTCCAACCCCTGATAGGTGTCGCCCGCAAAAGCGAGTGCTGCAGGCCGCGTTGCATCCTCGCCCGGCGCATCCGCGAAGGCCTTGAACCGATCTCTGTTCAGGCGCGCCAGATCATCGCTCAGATTCATCAGCGCTTTCAGCTTGCCAAGGGTCAGGTTGCGCGCAGACTTCGCCAGACGGACAGCGTCTTGCTGAAACTCCGGTTGCGTCGGGCGCACGTCTCGTTCCGCCCAATCAAGCCTTTTGGCAGGTGAAATGACCACCAGCATATCTCGTCCCCTCGCTGAAGAATTGACGCGCCCCGCGCCTGTTCGCGAGTACTTAGCCCGCCTCGCGCAGGACGTCCAGAAACGCGCGGCCAAAACGTGCGGCGCGGCGCTCTCCGAGCAATTGCTCCAGCACTTTCGCATCCGCGCTTCGCATTTGCGCCAGTTTCGCCAGTTGCGAAGACGAACAACTCAAAGGCTTGTCGGCACCAGCTTCGCCCCGCACGAGCTCTGCCTGCACCTCGAGCAGCTGGTCATAGACGGACCCAGCGGGTCGCCCGGCCAGTTTCCGGCGGCTGGGATGCATGGGCTGCGTTTCACCGGCGATGACTTCGAGAAAGGCATCGCCGTAGCGTTCCAGCTTCTTGTTCCCCACGCCGCCGATTTGCGCCAGCGCATCCAGCGTCCGGGGCCGCTTTTCCGCCATCTCGATGAGCGTCCGGTCGTTGAAAATGATATAGGCAGGGACCTTGGCGGCCTCGGCGAAAGCGCGTCGTTTCGCCTTGAGCGCCGACAGCAAGGGCGCGTCCTCCTCCGCCACCATTGTCTTTACGACGGGCCGCCGCGATCCGGCGCCCCGGATACTGTCGTGGCGCAATTCGATCGATGTCTCGTTTCGCAGGATCGGCAAGGCCCGATCCGTCATGCGCAACGCGCCATGCCGCTCCGGGTCGGGACGGATAAGGTCATGGCCCAGCATCTGACGGAACACCGCCTGCCACTGGCGGCGGTCGTATTCCTTGCCGACCCCGAAGGTTGGAAGGTTGTCATGCCCGCGCTGGCGTATTTTGTCGGTTTCACTGCCCAGCAGAATGTCAATCAGATGGCCGGCGCCGAACCATTCCTCGGTCCGCAAGATCGCTGACAGGGCTTTGCGCACTGCAACCGTTGCGTCGAAGATGTCGGGCGGGCTGTCACAAAGATCGCACCGGCCACATTGGATCTCGGTTTCCCCGAAATAGCCCAAAAGCGTCTCACGCCGGCATTTCAACGCCTCGGCAAGTCCCAGAAGAGCGTTCAGCCGCCCATGATCTGCCGCACGGCGTGCCGGCGGTGCCAGCCCTTCGTCGATCTGCGCACGCCGCAGCCGGATATCGTCAGGCCCGAACAAGGTCAGCGCTTCGGCAGGAGCGCCATCGCGACCGGCGCGGCCGATCTCCTGATAATAGGCCTCGATGGATTTGGGCAGATCGGCATGCGCGACCCATCGGATATCAGGCTTGTCCACGCCCATACCGAACGCGACGGTCGCGACCACGATCAGGCCGTCCTCCTGCTGGAAACGCTGCTCGGCGATGCGCCGGTCCTCCGCTTCCATCCCGCCGTGATAAAACAACGCTGTGTGACCCGCGTCGCGCAACGCGGCCGCCAGAGTTTCGGTCTTGGCGCGCGTTCCGCAGTACACAATCCCGGACTGACCTTTCCGACTGGCGGCAAAGTCTAGAATCTGGCGGCGTGGACCGTCTTTGGCGGCAAACGACAGATGTATGTTGGGACGGTCAAAGCCATGAAGAAATATGCGCGGCGGATGGCCGTCAAAAAGCTTGTCGATGATTTCAGCACGCGTCTCGGCGTCGGCTGTTGCCGTGAATGCTGCCAGCGGAACGCCGAGCGCGCGGCGCAATTCGCCGATCCGAAGATAGTCGGGCCGGAAATCGTGGCCCCACTGACTCACGCAATGCGCTTCATCCACCGCGATCAAGGAAACGCCGATGCGCCGCAGCAGACCAAGGGCGGAACCTGACGCCAACCGTTCCGGCGCGATGTACAACAGCTTCAGATTGCCCTTTTCCAGCGCGTTGAAAACGGCGTCGTTCTCTTCCGGCGTATTGCCCGAGGTGAGCGCGCCTGCCGCAACGCCGGCTTCCTGCAGCGCTCTGACCTGATCGCGCATCAGAGCGATCAGCGGCGATATCACGATCGTCACACCCTCACGCATCAGGGCCGGTAGTTGAAAGCACAGCGATTTGCCGCCTCCGGTGGGCATGATCGCCAGCACGTTTTCACCTGCGCTGACCGCGTCGACGATCTCTTGCTGCCCCGGCCTGAACGCATCGAAGCCAAAGACATCACGAAGGTAACCGGTGGCGCCCG
>JASFFN010000155.1:0-5374 GCA_050124275.1 Roseobacter sp.
CGGTGTCTCATGAGCGGCACATATGGCCAGAGAGATTCGTCGGCAAGGAGCGAAAACGCATGGGTGATATGCAGTTTTTGCATGAGGTTCGTATATGATTAACGATATGTTCCGTAATGAAAAAAAACCTTACCGGTCTTGGTCGCTAGCGGGCATCGAAGTGACGTTTTCCGCCTTCAACCCAGTGAACGGGAATTCGACATCACGATCTGGCAATTCAGGAAGGGCTTGGCCGATGTTCGCCTTTCGTGCTATTGGCTGCAATCAGATACAAGATAGCAGGGCAGTACGAATGGCGCGGGTGATCGGGATTGACCCGGGGTTGCGGAACCTCGGCTGGGGCGTCGTTGAGGTGTGCGGCAGTCGACTTACCCATGTGGCAAACGGTGTCTGCGTCTCGACAGGGAATACGCTGGCGCTGCGCCTGCTTTCGCTACATGAGAAACTGAGCGCGGTCTTTGAACAATTCAAGCCGCATGCTGCCGCTGTCGAACAGACGTTCGTGAACAAGGACGGGGTTGGCACGCTCAAGTTGGGGCAGGCGCGCGGTATCGCGATGCTGGTGCCGGCTCAGGCGGGGCTGGAGGTTGGAGAATATGCCCCCAATACCGTCAAGAAAACAGTCGTGGGTGTCGGGCATGCGGACAAGCGTCAGATACTGCATATGGTGAAACTGCAATTGCCGGGCATCGAAATTGCGGGGCCGGACGCGGCCGATGCGCTGGCCGTCGCCATCTGTCACGCGCATCATGGCGGTGCTGCCGGTGCGAACGCCTTGTCCGCGAGGATCAGGGCGTGATCGGCAAGATCAGCGGCCGGATCGAATACCGGGCGGGGGATCATGTGCTCATCGACGTGCGCGGCGTCGGGTACATCGTCTATTGCTCCGAGCGCACGCTTGCCGCGATGCCCGCCGTTGGAGAGACCACGGCACTGTACACCGATTTGCTCGTGCGCGAGGACCTGTTGCATCTTTACGGGTTTCCGACGCTGGTAGAAAAGGAGTGGCACCGTTTGCTCACGTCGGTCCAGGGGGTCGGAGCCAAGGCTTCACTGGCCATTCTGGGCACGCTTGGGGCGGATGGCGTGAGCCGTGCCATTGCGCTGGGAGACTGGAATGCGGTCAAGGCCGCCAAGGGTGTTGGCCCGAAAATTGCGCAGCGCGTGGTGCTGGATTTGAAAGACAAGGCCCCCGGGGTCATGTCCATGAGCGGTACCGTGGCGCAGGCCGGGGGTGAAGAGACCGATGCCGTTGTTGAAACGACGCCCCGCGTATCTCAAACGGTTCGGGGCAATCCTGCTCAGGCCGAAGCCTTGTCGGCGCTGAGCAATCTCGGCTACGGCCCGGGCGATGCTGCCGGCGCCGTGGCGCAGGCTGCAGGTGAGGCGCCGGATGCGGACACCGCATCCCTGATCAGGGCGGCGTTGAAACTTCTTGCGCCGAAAGGCTAGGATAGCTGAGTAGTGCAGGGAATTTCATGAGCGACATCGACCCAACCGTGCGGCCCGACCCCTTGCCGGAGGATCATGACCGCGCCCTGCGTCCGCAAATGCTGGACGAGTTCGTGGGTCAGGCCGAGGCGCGTGCGAACCTGCGGGTTTTCATCGCGTCGGCACGGCAGCGCGGCGAAGCGATGGACCATACGTTGTTTCACGGACCGCCGGGCCTCGGTAAGACGACGCTTGCACAGATCATGGCGCGCGAGTTGGGTGTGAATTTCCGCATGACCAGCGGGCCCGTCCTCGCCAAGGCCGGCGATCTGGCGGCGATCCTGACAAATCTGGATGCGCGGGATGTGCTTTTTATCGACGAGATACATCGCCTGAACCCCGCGGTGGAAGAAGTGCTTTACCCGGCAATGGAGGATCACGAACTTGATCTTGTGATCGGCGAAGGGCCGGCTGCACGCACGGTCCGCATTGAACTTCAGCCTTTCACGCTGGTGGGCGCAACAACGCGCATGGGGCTGCTGACGACGCCTCTGAGGGACCGTTTCGGCATTCCGACGCGGCTGCAGTTCTATACCGAAGACGAGCTCTTCATCATCGTCAAACGCAATGCGCTGAAACTCGGCGCTCCGGCGGAAGAGGGCGGCGCGCGGGAAATCGCCCGCCGGGCGCGCGGCACGCCGCGCATTGCGGGGCGGCTGTTGCGGCGCGTGGTGGATTTCGCGCTGGTCGAAGGTGACGGCCGCGTGACAAAAGCTCTGGCGGATATGGCGCTGACCCGTCTCGGCGTCGACCATCTGGGCCTTGATTCAGCGGACAGGCGATACCTGCGTCTGATCGCGGAGAACTATGCGGGCGGGCCTGTCGGTATCGAAACCATGAGCGCGGCATTGAGCGAAAGCCGCGATGCGCTGGAAGAGGTGATCGAGCCCTTTCTGCTGCAGCAGGGGCTGATACAGCGCACCCCGCGGGGGCGCATGCTTGCACAAAAGGGTTGGACGCATTTGGGGCTTGCGCCGCCCAGGGGGCAAAGCGACCTCTTTGAAAAATGACGCCGGGCGCCGAGACTGTTGCAGCGCGACGATGCATGAACTGGTGACGTAATGAACGCGGATGAAGTCAAAGAGCTTTTTACCCGGTCTGACGGGCGATTTTCCTTTGCAAGGTGGGGCAGGCCAATCGCGCCGATCGTGTTTGGTGTGACCGACGAAACCCTGGCCGTCGTCAAGGGCGCTTTGGAAGCGGTCATGGCTCTGTCCGGCCATAAAATGGCGGAGACGGACCCGGAGCTTGGCAGCAACCTTATGATCTTCTTTTTCCGCGATTGGGACGAGTTGCCCGAAGTGCCCGGCCTGGACCGGTTGATCCCGGAACTGCCCGCGTTGCTCGATCGCCTGAAAGAAGTCGACGCGAACCAGTACCGGATATTCCATTTCGATGCGGACGGCGCCATCAAGGCCTGTTTCGTCTTCTTGCGGATGGACGAAAATCTCAGCGCCGTGCCCGCTGAGACCTTGGCGCTGAGCCAGATCGTACAATCCGTCTTGTTGTGGTCCGATACGGCTTTCACAAGCCGCTCGCCGCTCGCCGTGGCGGGGGACAAGACGATCCTGCGTCCCGACATCGCGGGTTTGATCCGCGCCGCCTACGATCCGGTGATGCCGGCGCAGGCGTTGGACGCCAGCCATGCCTTGCGTCTCGCCGCGCGTATTGGAGGGCCGCAATGACCCATCGTTTGCCCATACGCGTCTATTACGAAGACACCGACATGGCGGGCATCGTCTATTATGCGAACTACCTTCGCTATATCGAACGGGCGCGCAGCGACTGGGTGCGAGAACTCGGCATCGACCAGCTGCAGATGAAGGCTGAAGGCGTCGTTTTCGCGGTTCGCAGGGTCGAGGCGGATTACATGGCCCCCGCCGTTCTCGACGATTGCCTCGAGGTGCGCACGGAAGTGGTCGAACTGACGGCAGCGCGCATGATGATGGCTCAGAAAGTCTATCGCGGCGCGGATTTGCTGTTTGCGGCAATGGTCACGATCGTGTGCATCGGTCCCGGTGGCAGACCCGCGCGATTGCCAGCAAAACTTCGCTCACTGCCACTTTCGCAGGCGGGGTAACAGCATAGTGATGGCATTCCGGATGTTGCTGGGGTAGAATCACAAATAATAGAGGCCAATCAAAAGGCCCTCGGTGTATTTGGCATAGAGCAGGCATATGGAAGCAGAAACGCTGGCACTGGCGCATGAGATTGATTTCTCGTTCTTCGGGCTGTTCGCGCGGGCGACATTAGTCGTAAAAATCGTGATGATAATGCTGATCGTCGCGTCGTTCTGGGCGTGGTCGGTCATCATCATAAAGCTGATCCTGTACAAGAAGACACGCATGGAAGCGGCGCGGTTCGATCGCTCCTTCTGGTCGGGCGAGCCGCTGGACGGGTTGTTCGAAGAGATCGGCGCGGCGCCATCGGGGGGCGCCGAAAAAATATTCGCCGCTGGCATGGTCGAGTGGCAAAGGTCGCATCATGACGACGGCGGGTTGATTGCCGGGGCCACGCAGCGGATCGACCGGTCCATGGATGTGGCGATCAACAAGGAATCCGAGTATCTGCGCGACGGTCTGACCATTCTTGCAACCATCGGCTCTTCGACCCCCTTCATCGGACTGTTCGGGACGGTGATCGGGATCATGAACGCCTTCATCGAAATCGCAGAGCAACAGAACACGAATCTTGCGGTCGTCGCGCCGGGTATTGCCGAGGCTTTGCTCGCGACCGGACTGGGTCTTTTCGCCGCGATTCCGGCGGTGATCTTCTACAACAAGCTCAGCGCGGACGCGGACCGCATCCTGACCGGATACGAATCTTTCGCCGATGAATTCGCGACGATCCTCAGTCGCCAGCTGGACGGTTGAGCCATGGGCGCGAATGTTCTGCAGAAACCGGGGGGCAGCACGAAGCGGCGCAGACGCACCGTGCGTGCGCAGCCCATGTCGGAAATCAACGTAACACCGTTCGTCGATGTCATGCTGGTGTTGCTTATCATCTTCATGGTGGCCGCGCCCTTGCTGACCGTGGGTGTGCCGGTGGAACTGCCCAAGACCGCGGCGGGCGCGCTGCCGACGGACCAGGAGGAACCCCTGACGGTGACGGTCACGGCCGAAGGCTCGATCCAGATTCAGACGACCGAAACAGCGCCGGATGAGCTGATCCCGAAACTGCGCGCAATCGCGACGGAAAGAACCTCCGACAAGATTTTTCTGCGTGCGGACGGAAGAGTGCCCTACCAGCGCGTGATGGAAGTGATGGGGGCGCTGAACGCGGGCGGTTTTTCCAATATCGGCCTCGTGACGGACGTCGGCGGGCCAACCCTTGATGGCCGGGACGCGACCGGCGGGACGGATCGGTAGCGGCGGTGCATACCGGTCACTATATCTCAGGCGCCGCACATCTCGCGCTGCTGGGGTGGATGGCTTTCGGCGACGTATTTGCAGCCGAACCGCTGCCTTTCGAGGCAACCGATGTATCGGTCATCTCGGGTGCGGAGTTTGACGCGATGATGGCGGCCTATCAGCCGCCCGCGTCGGTGACAGAGGTTGCCCAGCCCAGCGTGCCCGAGGTCGTGGCGCAAGTGCCGGACCTGCCCGCGCCCGATGAGCAGACCGAAATCGTGAAGCCCGAACAGACGGAAACGCCGCTGTCGGAGACGCCGCCCGAACTCTCCGAAATCGCACCTTTGCCGCCGCGCGCCGAAATCTCGGATCAGGCTCCCGTACTGGAACAGCCGGAAGCGGAAATCGCGGTGCTGGTGCCTGAAATCAGCAATACACCCGTGCCTCAGGCGGCGGAACGCGTGGCACCGGAGGCAGTGGCCCAGCCTGATCCGGAGGCAACCCCCGACGATATCGAGCAGCAGGCCGTGGCC
>JASFFN010000156.1:0-5371 GCA_050124275.1 Roseobacter sp.
ACGGGGGACGAAGAACCGCCAGCTACCACCCTCGAACAGGGCGATCTCGCCCTCGCGGCCAGCCCAGTCTCCGGTCGCGCCGGTGTCGGGGATATAACGCCCACCCTCTGTCGGCGTGCCGGGAGGTGCGGTTGTATCGTCGGCGATGACAGTCAGCTGCGTGACGGCGTCGAGAATGCGCAAAGCCTCGTTATGGGTGACGTGTTTCTGCGCCTGGCTGGGCATTATGAACGGCAAGGACAGGCTGCTCGAGATATCGGCCATCGGGATTCCCACAACTATTTGTTTTCGCAAGCATCATTTGCCAAAAGCATTGTGGACGCCTTAGGCAGGCGCACGTCGTCTACAGGGTTTCTTAACCGTCCAGGATCGGGTCAGACTGCCGTTCTTGTTTTCACAACATATTGCGGTAGAGTAAGATCAGACCTCAACAGGATGAGTGACCAGGAGGTACAGGTGCTCGAAAAATTCAGGCTGCGGATGACCGCATTTGTTGCATGTTGTGTTCTCGTCGCCCCCGCTGCGCTGGCAGCTCAGGATGTCGCCGGCCAGATCGAGGCCGCCTTGGCCATTCCGGACGGGGTGTCCGAAAATGCGGTTGCCAACACCGAACTGGAAGCGAAGATCGTCGTTCCGAGATTCTACGAATTGCGCGATTTCGAACCGGCCTGGCAAGAGCCGCAGGCAGCAGACGCCCTTTTCGACGCCCTGCAATCGGGGTTGGAACAGGGATTCTTGCGGCAAGACTTCCATCTTGATGAACTCGAAATACTGCGCGCCCTCAGCGTGGACGGGACAGCGGCAAACATCGCGAGATTTGACATCCTCGCCACGGATGCGGCTGTCACGCTGATGCACCATCTGTTTTTTGGCAAGGTTGACCCTGCAGCCTTGGACAAAGATTGGAATTTTTCCAAACCTGTGATCCAGAGCGATCCCGCCGTGGTCCTCAATCAATACCTTGAGGGGGAGGGCTTCCCGGCATTGATGAAGAGAGTGGCTCTGACCAACACGCAATACATGGCGTTGGTAGACGCTCTTGCAAAGTATCAGGCGATCGAAGATGCCGGCGGCTGGCCGATGGTTCCGGATGATGAAGTTCTCAAGCCAGGCATGGTCTTACCTGCGGTTGCGGTATTGCGCGAGCGCCTCGCACGAGAAGGTTTCATTCAGAATCGCGCCTTTTTGACGAGCACGACATCTGAAGATACGGACGCAGCCTTTATCTATGACGATCAGCTTGTCGAAATCGTCAAGATCTTTCAGTCGCGACACGGGCTTGACGCCGATGGCGTAATCGGGCCAAGGACTTTCGCGTCCTTCAACCGGCCCGTCGAAGACCGCATCAACAAGCTGCGCCTCAGCCTCGAACGTGGCCGCTGGCTCATGCGCGATCTCGATGAGGAATTCGTGCTGGTCAATATCGCCGGCGCGCGGACCTATCTGGTCAAATCCGACGACACGCTCTGGACAACCCGGTCGATCACCGGATCGGAGTACCGCAAAACGCCCGTGTTCCGCGATGAAATCACATATATGGAATTCAATCCGACATGGACGGTGCCCGTCTCTATTTTCCGCAAGGACAAGCTGGCCCGAATCCGCAAGGACCCGGGATATCTGGCCCGGAACAACTACGTCGTCAGGGACAGAAACGGAAATCAGATTTCTCCCGCGAGCGTGAATTGGGCATCTTCCAATCCGCCTGTCACACTGGTGCAGCAGCCTGGCCCGAACAACGCGCTCGGACTGGTGAAGTTCATGTTTCCGAACAAATACGCGGTCTATCTGCACGATACCGACAACCGAAGCCTTTTTGACCGGAACGAACGCAATCTCAGTTCCGGATGCGTTCGGATCGAGTATCCCTTTGAATTTGCAAACCTGCTGATGGAAGGTGATCCGGACTGGAGCAATGCCAAAATGCAAGCCATTCTCGACAGCGGCAAGACCACCCGCGTGAACCTGCCGAAACCCATGCCCGTGCTGCTGACGTACTGGACCGCTTGGGTCGAAGCCGGCGAGGTTCATTTTCGCGAAGACCCCTACGACAGGGACGATGCGATCCTGACCGCACTCAACAGGTGACACGGAGTGTCGCATGTGCTCATTGAAACACGACTGTTGCCGCTAATGTCTTGCCTTGACGATTGGTACGCTCGGCTTGGTACAGCGCGACCAACGAAGGCCTCTTTGCGTCCTGCAAGACAAGTCGTTTCAGCAAGGCTGCCGCACCCTGAAAATTGCGGGAGATACGCAAAATGCCCCGCAAACTGCTGAGCAAGGCCCTTGAAGCCGCGCGTCAGACACCTGCCAGCCGCAACAGGGCGGCAGATTTGTATCGAAGTCTGGCGATCTGTTTCGTCGTGTTGGGCCACTGGATGCTGGTTGCGCCCTATGTTCCCGACAACGAACTGGAGCTGCGAAACATTCTGGCCCTGCAACCATGGGTCCAATATCTGACATGGCTGTTTCAGGTCATGCCGGTTTTCTTCTTTGTCGGCGGCTATTCCAATGCCGCGTCGTGGTCGTCTGCCCGGGCATCGGAGGAAAAGCGCCGGAACTGGGCGACCGGGCGCCTGCGTCGCCTGCTTTTGCCGGTGGTTCCTCTGGTTCTTCTCTGGGCTGTCGCCGCCGCCGTCGCCTTTCAGCTTGGCGTCGAGCCAGAGCTTGCCACCTCGGCTTCGCGTGCAGCGCTTATCCCCGTCTGGTTTCTTGCGGTCTATATCCTGGTTACTCTCGTGGTGCCGGTGACGTTCGCGATCTGGGAAAAGCTGGGGCTGTGGTCGGTGACACTTCTCGCGGTTCTTGCCATCGTGATCGATCTTGTCGGCGTCGGCATGGGTCAGGGATGGCTGCGCTGGGGCAACTATGCTGCGGTTTGGTTAGCCGTGCATCAACTGGGCTACTGGTGGCGGCGGGGGGATCAGGGAGCGGGTGGGATCGGCCTCCTTCTTCTGATCGGCGTCGTCTGGATGTCGGTTCTGGTGAGCTATGCCGGATACCCGATCAGCATGGTGTCGGTTCCCGGCGAGGTTTTTTCCAACACGCGCCCGCCCACGACGGCGATGCTGGCCCTCGGCGCGGTACAGGTGTCGCTCCTGTTGCTGCTGGCACGCCCCGTGAATGCATGGCTGCAAAAGGAAACACCCTGGGCGACGGTTATACTCATCTCCCAGAACATCATGACAATCTACCTCTGGCACCTGACCGTCGTGATCGTCGTTGCGGGTCTGTCTCTGGCTTTTGGCGGATTTGGCTTGAAGGTCGAGCCCGGCACGGCAGCGTGGTGGGTCTACCGCCCGCTCTGGATTGCCGTCCTGGCTGTCTTGCTGCTGCCTTTCCTTGCGATCTTTGGACAGTTCGAGTCCGGTTCGCGTGCGCGACAAGGCAGCGGTGCCGGGCTGGTGCAGGCAAGCGTCGGCGCGGTTTTGACCTGCGCCGGCCTCACCATTCTGGCGCTCAACGGCGTGAGCATCGACCGATTCCCAGGGTTCAACTGGATCGCCTGTGTTCTGACCGTCGTTGGTGTCGTCATCGCCACACGACGCATATCGCCGGACGGGTCGGGCCACCGGGGCGACAAAGTCTGAACGAGCCGCTGGATGATACGGGAAGTCAGCACGTTCAAAAAAGTGATGTTCTGCGCCGCCCGTGCTACGGCCGTTGAAAAATGCGTGCCGTCTTGTCTGATTGGTCAAGCCCCTCACCGTTGAACCAGCAGCTTTGCGGGTGTTCGCTTGATCCATCGCAAGTCGCAGCGCCAGCGGCTGAGATATGGTCCCCACCAGTCGTTTCGACGGGAGCACGGAATCATGAATGGAAAAACCGTCCCGCTTGTTGTTGTGGCTGTGATCCTCTTTGCCGGGATCACCGCTTTGCTGTCGATGAATGGCGGGCGTGACCAACTGCCGGACGGGTTTGTCCAGAGCAACGGGCGTATCGAGGCGGAACAGATTGACATCGCACCCACCGCGGCAGGACGGGTCGAGCAGGTTTTGGTCACGGAAGGCAGTCTGGTCGCCCCGGGCGATATTCTCGTGGTGATGGACACCGACGAACTCTCCGCCTCGCTGGACCGGGCGAAAGCCGATGTCGCTCTGGCGCGTCAGTCCAAAGCTGAAGCGGAGGCCATCGTTTTGCAGCGTGAAAGTGAGAAGCTGCGCGCGCAACACGAGCTTGACCGGGCCACCTCGCTGCTGGCGAGCGACAACATATCGGAAACGGTCTTCGAGGATCGGGAAACCTCCTTTCGCGTCGCCGAAGCCATCGTCGTGGCGGCCAGGGCGCGGTTGGCCACGGCCGATGCAGGCATTGCGGCGGCCGAAGCCGAAGTGCGCAGGATCAACGCGCAGATCAGGGACAGCTCGCTTTTTGCGCCAGCGCCCGGTCGGGTTCTGTACCGGCTGGCGGAGCCCGGCGAGGTGGTTGGCGCCGGCCGTCCGATCCTTTCGTTGCTCAGCCTCGAAAAAGTCTACATGGAGGTCTTTCTCCCGGCCCGCGAAGCGGGGCTTCTGCCAATCGGAGCCGACGCGCGCATCGTTCTCGACGCTCTGCCGGAGTATGCCATTCCCGCGACGGTGACTTTTGTCTCGCCCGAGGCGCAGTTTACCCCGAAACAGGTAGAGACCATCAGCGAGCGCGAGCAGCTGGTTTTTCGCGTGCGGGTCCGAATTCCGGATGAACTGGTGGCGGGCCGTATTGAACATGTGAAAACCGGCCTGCGCGGCGTCGCCGTAATCAGGATCAATCCGCAAAGTGCATGGCCGGAAGCGCTGGAAAGACGCATCCCGGACGAGTTGTTCGAATGAGCACCGCGAACGTATCGTTCGCCTTTCGCGCGAATGGTATTAGCCACCGGTACGGCAGGCTGACGGCTCTGAACGCGGTGTCGGTGGAAATGCCTGCGGGCAAACTGGTCGGTCTCATCGGCCCGGATGGCGTCGGTAAATCCACGCTGCTTGGTCTGATTGCCGGTGCCAAGAAACTGCAATCGGGCAATCTGGAGGTGCTTGGCGGTCCGATCAGCGACGCGGCGCACAGACGCCGGGTTTGCCCCGCGATCGCTTTCATGCCGCAGGGATTGGGCCGGAACCTTTACGCCGAACTGACGGTCCGGGAAAATATCGAGTTCTTCTCGCGTATCTTCGGACAGGGACGGGAAGAGCGCGAGATTCGCATTGACGCGCTTCTTTCGGCGACAGGATTGCTGCCTTTCGCCGACCGCATGATGGGCAAGCTCTCTGGCGGGATGAAACAAAAGCTGGGTCTGTGCTGCGCGCTGATCCATGATCCGGGTTTGTTGATCCTTGACGAGCCAACGACCGGCGTCGATCCGTTGTCACGACGTCAATTCTGGGCACTGATCGAT
>JASFFN010000157.1:0-5369 GCA_050124275.1 Roseobacter sp.
TATCCTGCCTTACGTGAACGAAGGGGTCCGGATGCTGAAGGAAGGCGTGGCGCCGGCGCTGATCGAGAACGCGGCGAAGCTGGTGGGCATGCCGCTCGGCCCGCTTCAATTGACGGACGAAACCTCCATCGATCTGGGCGCCAAGATCGCACGCGCCACGAAAGCGGCCATGGGCGAGGCCTATGACGATTATGCCGACGAGGTGATTTTCTGGATGGAAAGCGAGGGCCGTCTGGGACGCAAGGCCAATGCGGGTTTTTACGCTTATGACGACAAGGGCAAACGTCAGGGGCTTTGGCAAGGGCTTACGGAGAAGTACCCGACAGCCGAGGTTCAGCCGGAGCTCATCGACGTGCAGCACCGTCTGCTCTTTTCCCAGACACTGGAAGCCGTGCGCGCGCTCGAGGAAGGGGTGCTGATGGATATCCGCGAAGGTGACGTGGGGGCCATCCTGGGGTGGGGCTTTGCCCCATGGTCAGGTGGCCCGCTGAGCTGGCTGGACATGCTCGGAGCCGCTTATGCGGCAGACCGCTGCGACCAGCTTGCCGAGGCATTCGGGCCGCGCTTCACCTGCCCTGATCTTCTGCGCGACATGGCGGCGAAGAACCAAACCTTCTATGGGCGTTTCGGGCCGCAAACCAAAGCTGCCTGATAGGTCCGGACAAAACGGAATGAGGGGCCTGTCGCCCCTCATTTTCATTGGCCGGCCGGAAAGGCGTTCAGCCGGTGCTTGCCACGCTCGTTGCGCCAAAGAAATCCTCGTAGGGCTCGCGCAGCGCCAGTTCCGCCAGATCGAGGTCCGTCAGCAGTTCTTTGGTTTGCTTGATCGTCTTGACATCATATCGTTTTGACGCGTTCTGCGCGGTCCCGGACGTGGTCACGTTGAAAACCGGAACATGGAACAGCAAGCCACCGTCGATATAGACCGCCTGCTCTTCGCCGAAGCGCAGCAGAAACAGTTCAAGACCGTTTTCCGGCACCTGGGCTCTGATGCCACATAGTCCCATCAGAGCCAGCATCGGAACAACCGCGTATGGGTCCCCAAGCTTGTCGGAAGCGTTCTCGCACTCCAGAAGCAGCCCCTGAGACGGCATCACGAAGATATCATCCTCATTGGCCAAGGCACCCGCTGGCACCAGCAACGGAGGCACCAGACGTTGTGCCTCGGCGGGCTCGGACCATAGACGTCTGTGTTTGATGTCGAGAACTGGCTGAAGGCCATCATCGAATGTCCAGACGGTATCGCCTGCCTTCAGGGTCTCGACCGCCTGCCAGCCGTTTCCGGTGGCGATCTTTGTCCCTTCAAACAAACCCAGAAGACGTTGTTGCGACGCATCGGCGGGACTCACTCGGCTCGACACACGGGTTGCCGGTTCGATTTTCGTTGTTTCATTCATGCGCATACCCCATCGAGCATGCGGACGAACATGCTCAAAACACCTTTTGCTTTCTGAAAAGCAAGAAAACATGTCTGTTGTTTGCCGAGACTGCGGCATATCCGGGGCATCCGCCTCAACCGGAGCGTCATCAAATGCCGCCGCACTAGAATGCGTAGCCGAAAGCCTCGATGTCTTCGCGACAGACCGACGCCACGATACCGCGCGTCGCGGGCGTGTAGTAGCCGCGATAGTCCGCCGCGCGGGCAGAGGCATTCAGATGCGGCAACCTTATCGAAAAGCCCAAATGCTCGAACAGGGGCTTTGCATCCTCTTCGAAGTGCTCAAGCCTGATTGCCGCAGCACAATGTACCACCCCGCTGCAATCGGTCATGTAGGAGCGGGCTGGTGAATTTCGCAGGCTTTTCTGCACCTGATCCGCTTCGATGAAACGACTGAAATCAAGTGATTTCGCGCAGATGACCGCCGGGTGCTCGAATTGCTGCACGCGCAGCCAGTGGTAGTAGCTGACAAGCCTGTCCCAGGGGTTTCGCACCATGGTGAAGACGAACATTTCCGTTAATTGGGTCGAGGACAGCACGCCGTCGATATCGGCCAGCGTCGCGTGTTTCCACAACCGCCCCCTTGCTTCGAGTTTCTTCAGGCGTCCTTTGCGGCGTTGCGCCTTGGGTGTATCTCCGATCAGGATATCGTCCCGCATCGCGCGTTCTTCAAGCGCCTGTGCCAGTGACGTCCCGCCTGTTTTGGGAATGTGGACAAACACATAGCTGCGACCTCTGGATATGATCACCGAAATTCTCCGCAACGATGGCCAATCTGGACACGGTTGCACATATTGCGCTTTCAAAACGTGGTAAATGCAATACTTTACTAGCCGCGCCGCTTCTCAGGCGCAGTGGGACACCAGAGAGGTTAGATGCATGGGGTGGATGAAAGATGAAACGGGGCTGGAAAAAACCGCTGCCAACCATATTCCCCTGACCCCCTTGTCTCATTTGAGACGCGCCGCGCGGGTCTTTGCAGATCACACGGCTGTCGTCTATGGCAAGGAGCGCTTTCGCTATTCAGAGCTGTTCGAGCGCTGCTCGCGGCTCGCCTCCGCGCTGACTGCGCATGGAATCGCGCCCGGCGACGTCGTGGCGACGCTGCTTCCCAACGTGCCGGCACAGGTCGAAGCGCATTTCGGCGTGCCGGCCTGCGGTGCAGTTCTGAACACCATAAACACGCGCCTCGATGTGGACACGGTCCACTACATTTTCGAACACGGGGAAGCGAAAGCGGTGCTGGTCGACTCGCAGTTCATGGAACTTGCCGAAGCGGCCTGCGAGGGGCTCGCGACGCCACCCAAGCTGATCGAAGTGCCGGATGCCGTCGCCGGCATCCCGGCGTCAGGGCGCCATGAGACCTACGAAGCGTTTTTGGCATCGGGCGATCCCGGTTTCGACTGGATCATGCCTCAGGATGAATGGGAAAGCCTCGCACTGAACTACACATCCGGCACCACGGGCCGGCCCAAGGGCGTCGTCTACCACCACCGGGGCGCTTACCTCATGACCATGGGGACGGTTATATCGTGGCGCATGGTCTTGCATCCCACCTTCATGCAGATCGTGCCGCTGTTCCACTGCAACGGATGGAACCATGCCTGGATGATGCCGCTCATCGGGGGGACGCTGGTCTGTTGTCGCGACATCACCGCCGAAGCGATCTACACCGCGATCGCTGAGGAAAAGGTCACCCACTTCGGCGGGGCGCCCATCGTACTGAACATGATCGTGAACGCGAATGCGGCAGAACGGCGTGACTTCGACCATGTCGTCGAAGTCTTCACCGCCGGTGCGCCCCCGGCACCGGCAACGCTGGCCAAAATCGAAGCGCTCGGGTTCAACGTGACTCAGGTCTATGGCCTGACCGAAACATATGGTCACGTTACCGAATGCCTGTGGCGCACCGAATGGGATGGCCATCCGGCAGACGCAAAAGCCGCGATCAAGGCGCGGCAAGGCGTCCCCTTTCCGATGATGGAAGACATCACGGTCATGGATGCCGACATGGTTCCGGTGCCAACCGACGCCAGCAAGCAAGGGGAAATCATGATCCGGGGCAATTCGGTTATGAAAGGCTACTACAAAAACCCCGAGGCCACGGCTGAAGCTTTCGCGGGCGGATACTTCCACTCCGGCGATATCGCCGTGCAGCATCCGGACGGCTATATCCAGATCGCCGACCGCGCCAAGGACATCATCATCTCGGGGGGAGAAAACATATCCTCCGTGGAAGTCGAGGGGGTGCTGATGGCCCATGATGCGGTCCTGCTCGCCGCGGTGGTCGCCAAACCCGACGAGAAATGGGGCGAAGTTCCATGCGCCTTCATCGAACTCAAACCGGGGGCCGAGATCGATGAGGAAAGTCTGATCGCCTTTTCCCGTCAGACCCTGGCGGGGTTCAAGGCTCCGAAGAAAGTCGTCTTTCGGGAATTGCCCAAGACATCGACCGGGAAGATACAGAAATTCGAACTGCGGAAACTGGCCGCCACCTTGTAAAGGCGCGGGCGCCCGACGGAGGGTGCGAATCCTCCGGAACCTTTGGTCCCATTGCCCGGCGCGGCGCAGATGGTAAGATGCCGGGGAGCAGAAACCCGAGCAGGCTCGAACCGCGATGACGGCAATCAAGAAATATGCGCGCCTCGAAGCCAGCGCCCTGTGGCGCGCTTCGCCTGACGAACAACGCCGCGAAGTCGTGATTTCGATTGGCGACGCGACTCTGACGATCTCTGACCTGCGGGACCGGATCCTGACGCATTGGTCGCTCGCCGCCATCGAGCGCGCCAATCCCGGGATACGGCCGGCGGTGTATCATCCCGATGGCGACCCCGGCGAAACTCTGGAACTGGCGGCTGACGAAGCTCAGATGATCGACGCGCTTGAAAAGGTGCGCCGTGCCGTACGCAGGAGCCGCCCCAGACCCGGCCGGCTGCGCTGGCTCGGCATGTTGCTATCGGTGGCGGTTCTTGGCCTCGCGTCATTTTTCTGGTTGCCCGGCGCGATGATAAACCACGCGGTTTCGGTGGTACCTGCGGTGAAACGCGCGGAAATCGGCGACGCCCTTTTACAACGGATTGAACGCATGACCGGTCCGGCCTGCAGGGATCCTGCGGGGCTTCGCGCGCTGCAGAACCTGCGTGCGCGACTTGGAGCGGGTCCGGTAACCATTCTGCCCGGAACGATTGCCACATCCCGGCATCTGCCCGGTGGCCGTATATTGCTCGATCGCGCGCTGGTGGAGGATTTCGAGGAACCCGATGTCGTCGCCGGATACATTCTGGCGGAACGCACTCTGGCCCAGGAATCAGACCCGCTGCGCGACCTGTTGGAAACCGCAGGCACCATGTCCGCCTTTCAATTGCTTACCACCGGGCACCTGAAGAGCGAGACACTCGACAGCTATGCGCGTCTGTTGCTGACGCAGCCACGCGGCATACCCGATGATGAAAGACTTCTTGCGGCCTTTGCGGAACGAGCGGTGCGCAGCGCGCCCTATGCGTACGCCCGTGACGTCAGTGGCGAAACCGTACTCGCCCTGATCGAAGCGGATCCAATGGCTGGCAAGCAACCCGCGACGTTGTTGAGTGACGCGGACTGGCTGCGCCTGCAGAGCATCTGTGGCGGGTAAGTCAGGCTCAGGGCTTTTCGATCAGGCGACGTGGAACGGTATTTGTCCAGATCTGCAGCATCTGCGCCCGGCCGGCCAGTGTCTGTTCCGCGCGCCGCCGGTTCATCCGGCCATCCTGCCATGCCGGTCTGAAACCCTTTGGCGTGATGACTGGTTTTTCGGCCTTGCGCCGCTCGTAAAGATGCCTTGGCAGGACGCGGTCATGGGGAGACACGCCCTTGGCGGCGGCATTTTGCGGCGTGACGACCGTACCGACGCCACCGGCTGCCCCTGACATGCCCATGCCGGCAGCAGGCACCA
>JASFFN010000158.1:0-5350 GCA_050124275.1 Roseobacter sp.
GGGAGGCTGTTAATGGCCAACTATGCAAATCTGCCCGCGCCAACGCCCGAAGGGGGGTTGAACCGCTACATGCAGGAGATTCGAAAGTTTCCGCTCCTCGAGCCCGAGGAAGAATACATGCTGGCGAAACGGTGGGTGGAAGAACAGGATACCGAGGCGGCGCACAAACTGGTGACGTCTCACCTGCGTCTGGCGGCAAAGATCGCGATGGGATATCGCGGGTACGGGCTGCCGCAGGCCGAGGTCATTTCAGAAGCAAACGTTGGTCTGATGCAGGCGGTCAAACGCTTCGATCCGGAAAAGGGTTTCCGTCTGGCAACCTACGCCATGTGGTGGATTCGTGCGTCGATTCAGGAATACATCCTGCGCTCATGGTCCCTCGTGAAACTTGGGACAACATCTGGACAGAAAAAGCTTTTTTTCAACCTGCGCAAGGCCAAGAACAAAATCGGCGCTCTCGAAGAGGGTGATCTGCATCCCGACAACGTCGCCAAAATTGCGACCGATCTCGGGGTCAGCGAAGACGAGGTGATCTCCATGAACCGGCGGATGTCCGGCGGCGATGCATCGCTCAATGCGACGGTCGGTTCCGAAACCGAAGGCACGATGGAATGGCAGGACTGGCTCGAGGATGAAGATGCGGATCAGGCCGGGGATTACGAGGCGCGCAACGAACTGGAAGCGCGCCGCGAACTGCTCGCCGAGGCCATGGACGTGTTGAATGATCGCGAGAAAGACATCCTGACCCAGCGTCGTCTGTCGGATCAGACCGTCACACTGGAAGATCTGAGCGAGACCTACGGGGTGAGTCGCGAACGCATCCGCCAGATCGAAGTCCGCGCGTTCGAAAAGCTGCAAAAGAAGATGCGGGATCTGGCCAAGGAAAAAGGGATGATGGCAGCGGTCTGACTTACCGAACAGTCTGACCACTTGGGCCTGTGCAGAAATCCTGCGCAGGTCGTTTCCCTGCGTGCGTCATGAGCCCCGCGTGACTGAAATCGAAGACCAGTTGTGTATGGCGCGGAAAAGGTCTTTGCTGACGCTGAAAGCGTGGGGGAGGCAGCGCATGCAACGACATCTCAGATGGGGTATTCTTGGCGGTTCCAATTTCGCGGCGAACCTGATGGGCCCCGCAATTCACGCCGCAAAAGGCGCGGAACTGGCCGCACTTGCGACCGGGTCCCCGGAAAAAGCGGCGCGCTTCACGGCATTCGCGCCGCAGTGCCGGGTGTTCGAGAGCTACGAAGCGCTTCTGGCCGCACCGGAAATTGATGCGGTTTACATCCCGCTGCCCAACCACATGCATCTGGACTGGAGCCTCAAGGCCATTGATGCGGGCAAGCACGTCCTGTGCGAAAAGCCGATGACGATGCAGGCGGATCAGTTCGAAAAGTTGATCGCGGCGCGCGATGCCTCGGGCCTCGTGGTGGCCGAAGCCTACATGATCGTGCATCACCCGCAATTTCTGCGTGCCCGCGCCCTGGTTCAAGAGGGCGCAATCGGCCGTTTGCGGCACGTCGATGCCGCGTTTTCCTACTTCAACGACGATCAGGACAACATCCGCAACCAGGCCGAGGCGGGCGGCGGCGGACTGCCGGATATCGGCGTCTACACCTTCGGATCGGTTCGCTTTGTGACAGGGGAGGAACCGCTTTCGGTACCTTACGCGCGCATCGAATATGAAAATGGTGTCGATACTTTTGTCCGGATGGCCGCGGATTTCCCGAGTTTCAGCTATTCGGCGCTGGTTTCCATGCGCGCATTTCCGCGACAGGAAGTGGTTTTCCACGGTGAAAAAGGCATTTTGCGCCTTACCTGTCCGTTTAATTCAAACGTGCACGATCAGGCGGAAATTCATCTGGAGACCGCAGACAAAACCGTTGCGATCGAGAGATTCCCGGGCGTTGACCAATATGTGCTGCAGGTCGAGGCTTTCACCCGCTCTGTCACCAAAGGTGTCGTTTACCCGTGCCCACTGGAGTTCAGCAAGGGCACGCAGGCGATGATCGACATGACTTTTGAGGCGGGCCGTCGCAGCGATTAGTCTTCCATTGCTTCGAGATCATCGATGAAACCGGAAATCATGCTCAGGCCCTTGTCCCAGAAGGCAGGGTCGGATGCATCGAGTCCAAATGGGGCGAGCAACTCTTTGTGGTGCTTTGACCCACCGGCTTTGAGCATCTCGAAATATTTGTCCTCGAAGCCGGCGTCGCCTTCAGCGTATACGGCATAAAGTGCGTTCACCAGACCATCGCCGAAGGCGTAGGCGTAAACGTAGAACGGCGAGTGGACGAAGTGCGGGATATAGGCCCAGAAGGTCTCGTACCCTTCCATGAATTCGAAGGCCGGCCCGAGGCTTTCGGCCTGCACCGACATCCAGAGCGCATTGATGTCGTCGGGCGTCAGTTCGCCGGACCGGCGTGCTTCGTGCAGCTTGCATTCGAAATCGTAGAACGCGATCTGACGCACGACCGTGTTGATCATGTCCTCGACCTTGCCGGCCAGCAATACCTTGCGTTCCGCCTTGTCTTTGGCGCCCTCCAGCATCTTCTGAAAGGTCAGCATCTCGCCGAAAACGCTCGCGGTTTCGGCCAGCGTCAGCGGGGTGGAGGCCAGCATCTCGCCCTGATCGGCTGCCAGCACCTGATGCACGCCATGTCCCAATTCATGGGCCAGCGTCATCACGTCGCGCGGCTTGCCGAGGTAATTCAGCATCACGTAAGGATGCACGTTGGTCACGGTCGGATGCGCGAAGGCGCCGGGCGCTTTGCCGGGCTTCACGCCAGCATCGATCCAGCCCTTGCGAAAGAAAGGCTCGGCAATTTCACCCATGCGCGGATCGAAGGCATTGTAGGCGTCCATCACCATCTTTTCCGCCTGTTCCCAGCCGACGGTGCGTTTGTCTTCCATCGGCAGGGGCGCATTGCGATCCCAGACCTGCATTTTGTCCAGCCCAAGCCACTTGCGTTTCAGTTCATAGTAGCGATGGCTGAGTTTGGGATAGGCCTTGACGACCGCATTGCGCAACGCCTCGACGACTTCGGGCTCCACCTGATTGCTCAGATGGCGGCCAAGCTGGGGCGTTTCCATTCCGCGCCAGCGGTCGATGATTTCCTTTTCCTTCGTCTGGGTGTTGTGCACCCGGGCGAATATCTTGATGTTTTCAGCGAAGACCGCCGCCAGTTCGCGCGCCGCCGCCTCGCGTTTCTCGCGGTCCGGATCGGTCAGGAGGTTGAGCGTGCCCTCGATATTGAGCGTCTCACCGTCCACCTCGAACTCAAGCCCCGCGATCGTTTCGTCGAAGAGCCGCTCCCACGCATCCCCGACGACACCGAGATCGTGCAGGAATTTTTCTAGCTCGTCGCTGAGTTGATACGGCTTCATCGCGCGCACCTTGTCGAACACCGGCTTGTATCGGGCGAGGTCCGCGTTCTGCGCATAGAGCTTTTCCACGTGTTCCTCGTCGAGGCGGTTGATCTCCAGCGTGAAAAAGACAAGCGGCGTGGTGAAATTGGTAATCTTTTCCTGCAGATCGGACATGAACTTCGCGCGGCCCGCATCCGTGGTGAGCTGGTAATAGCGCAGACCGGCGAAAGACATGATGCGGCCGGCCACCTGATTGATCTTTTCGTTCCGAAGGATGCATTCTAGAAATCCCGGAGCGTCCAGATTGGCCAGATTGCCTTGGTAGTCCTTGGCAAAACGTGCACAGGCGTCTTCCAGCCAGTCCAGATCACGCTTCAGTTCCGGCGCATCTTCTCCCGTGTAGAGGTCGTCGAGATTCCATTCTGGCAGGTCACCAAGGGCGTCGCCTGATGTGGATGCATTCGCGTCGCGTACCGGGAAGGGAAGGTGAAGCATGTGTGTCCTCTCTGCAGATCATTGTCCAGTACCTAGGCCGACCTGCTTCGGGGTACAAGCAGCGAAAGGAACAATGGTCTCAAAACCGGAAGAGCCGCGAGGTTGGAAGCCGGCTTTCATCCATAGGCCTTGAGCATGTCCTTCAGGTCATCCAGCGTATTTGCCTCCTGCAGCGGCTTGTCCTGTCGCCAGCGCGAGATCCTCGGAAACCGCAAGGCAACGCCTGATTTGTGGCGCGGACTGGCCTGTATGCCTTCGAAAGCGATTTCGAAGACATGGTGCGGCGTGACCTGCCGTACCGGCCCAAAGCGCTGCGTCGTGTTCTTGCGCACCCAGGCCGTGATCTCGCGAAATTCCGCATCGGTGAGCCCCGAGTAGGCCTTGGTGAAGGGAACCAGATCGTTCCCGTGCCAGACAGCGAAGGTGAAATCGGTGAACAGGTTTGCGCGCCTGCCATGGCCCGATTGCGCGTAGATCATCACCGCGTCAATGGTCAGCGGGTCCAGTTTCCACTTCCACCAGTCGCCTTTCTTGCGCCCGACAAGATAGGGGCTGTCCGCGCGTTTGAGCATCACCCCCTCCGCCTGCACGTCGCGCGCCGTTTCGCGGCGCTTGGCGAGATCGCTCCATGTCTTGAAGGGCAACTGGGGTGAGAGCCTGACCGACGCCTCTTCAGGCAGTTCCATGCAAGCGGCCTCGAGTTGACGCCGGCGGTCGGCAAAGGCCAAACTGCGGATGTCGCGGCCCTGCCATTCCAGCAGGTCGTAGGCATGCAGCACCACCGGGGCGTCCGCCAGCAGTTTTTTCGGCACGGTCTTGCGCCCGATGCGCTTTTGCAGGGCGTTGAAACTCTCGGGCGCTGGCCTGCCCGCAAGCCACACAAGCAATTCGCCGTCGAGCACCGTGCCCGGTGGCAGGTAGTCCAGGGCGCGGGCGAGTTCCGGAAACCGGTCGGTCATGAGCTCCTCTCCGCGCGACCAGACGAAATATCCGGCATCGCGCAGGATCAACTGCCCGCGAATGCCGTCCCATTTCCATTCCGCCCGCCAGTCCTCGGGTGGTCCGAGCGCGCTCGGGTCGTCCTCGAGCCCGTATGAGAGATAAAAGGGGTAGGGGCGCGAGGCGTCGGCCATGGGGTCATCCGCCTCTATCAGCCACTCCCATGTCGTGGTGTCCGGCGTCCAGTTTCCCATCAACCGGTGCGCCAGTTCGGTTTCCGGCTTTGCCGTGGCCTGCGCGAGCGCCCGGGTCATCAGTTTCTGGCTGACCCCCATGCGAAAGCCGCCCGTGATAAGCTTGTTGAAGACGAACCGCTCCGTGCCGCCAAGTTCCTGCCATGCGTTCAGCACGAAAGCCTTGCGGTCGGTTTCCTCCAGCGGTGCGAGAGCGCGCAGAGCTTCGATCCAGTGCGACAGGTCGTGGTCCGTCGCGGTTTCCGTCGCCGGCAGAACCAGCGCGATGGTCTCGGCCAGGTCGCCCACGACGGGAT
>JASFFN010000159.1:0-5327 GCA_050124275.1 Roseobacter sp.
CAGCGGAAGGTTTTCGCAAGGTGCACAGATATTTGCTCAAACTGCGCAAATGCCTGACACATTGTTGAGAATTTATGGTGGGTCGTGAGAGGCTCGAACTCCCGACATCTTCGGTGTAAACGAAGCGCTCTACCAACTGAGCTAACGACCCGACCGTGCTCCGTTTAGCCAAACTCAAAGCGGGCTTCAAGCCCTTATCGCAAGTTTGCTCTGAGCCCCGTCGTGCAGGTGAAACACTGTACCCTGCCCGCCGTCGAGGGTTCCGATCTCATCGGTTTGCAGACCCAAAATCACGAGGCGGAGCATGCGCGACGTAATTCCATGGGTGACAATCACCGCGGGCGCGCTCAACTGCATCAAGAAGGCGGTACAACGTTCGCGCAAGGCTGCAAACCCCTCTCCCCCGGGCGCGCTGCCGGACAACTCCAGGGACGCCTGCTCGTCATCGGACGGCAGGTCGGCAAGCGACAACTCAGAAACAAGTTTGCCCTGCCATCGGCCCACGTCGATTTCGCAAAGCCTCGGATCCGTGTGTATCGCCGGAAACAACCCTTCCAGCGCCAGCGATGCCGTGTGAAAAGCGCGTGCCTGCGGACTGCTGAACGCCTGAAACCCGTTCAGATCGAGGTTTCCCAGTATCGCGCGCTGCATCCGCGCCTGAGCGCGCCCGGTTTTGGTCAACGGGGAATCCAGACGTCCCTGTAAGCGACGTTCGGCGTTCCATTCGGTCTGACCGTGGCGCAAAATATAAATCTCAGGATACTTCATGAGCTTGGGTTAATAGCAACCGGCGCGAAAATGAAAAGTGCGGCAAGCGGACCGACGGCAAAACCCGTTTCTGCACGACATGTACACAGTAACAACCCACAGCGCCCGTCTTGCGCGGGAGCGCTGACAAGACCGCGTGGCGCGACATGCAGACCCGACAGGCGGACACATCGGTCGACCCGCGATCTTAACCAGTTGCGGAAACAATGTGTCTGGGGATCGATTTCTGCCTGCCGCGGTTGAATTTTCGCAGATTCGCACCACGCTCTTATGGGATACCAATTCCAGAGGTGATTGCATGCATCGGCTCGTTTTGTCTTTCGCCATCGTTTGTGCACAACCGACCGCTGCGCTGGACCTCAAGCTGACGGGTCAATTTGATCTCAATTATCCCTCGAGCCTCGACTACGACCCCGCGTTTTGCGGTCTCTGGATCGCCAACGAAGGGCCGGAGGCGATCCTGATCACGCTCGACGGGCTCGAACTGCGACGAATAACGTCCGATCTTTACAGGATAAAGGCAATTGCTCTGGAAGGCGACAACCTGATCCTTGCCGACGGCGCGGGCGCGTTTCAGCGCGTCACGAAGGACGGGAAGCCCTTGGCAGAACCGTTTCGGATATCTTCAGACTGGGCCGATACCGAAGGCATCGCGATAGACGCGGACGGCTCCTTGATTACAGTTGAGGACGATCCGGAATATCTGACGTGGCTGTCACCATCCGGCGAAATCCTGAAACGGATTGATACGATGACACTTACACCGCCCCTCAGCGAAGCGCAGGGAATCGCCCGCGACCCGCGCACGGGGCACCTGCTAATCGTGGACGACCGCGAGGGCACCAACAGTCTTTACGAATTCGATGCCGACGGGCAACTCTTGGCCACCGCGCCTTTGTGGGAGTACGGCCTTGATCCGGAAGGCATCGCCATTCGGCCCGGCTCCAACCAGTTGTTCATCGCCTTCGACAGCGGCACCAGCATTGCGAGCTTCGAGTACACCCCGACGCTGCCCGAAGGCGCCAACCCCCTGCCCCCCGGTGCCGATTGCGCCATGATGTGAACTCACGTTGCAAGACATCGGATGACGGAATGCCTGCGGATCGTGCTTTTTACGAGCATTTTCAGCCGGCAAAAAGCGGTGTGCTTGCCGCGATGGACCATGAAAGAATGACGGCCAGTGCCACCGCCGCCGTCTCGGGGCCTAGTCTGCGCGCCACAAAATGCCCCATCGTACCGTAGACAAGGTAGAAGAGCACCATGACCGGCAACACGGTAAAGAGCAGACCCATGTCTTGCGGATAGAGCATCATGCACCCAAAGAGCGCAAGGACCGGCAAGGCACGTGCCAGTCCGCGCAACCAGAGCGGGGCGCGGTGCACCACCACGCGATCGGCCAGCATGAACGGCAAGGTTGCGAAAAACAGCGCCAGCATCAAGGCAAACCTTGGCCCGGTCGGCAGAAACGCTGCGGCATAGCGATCAAGGGCCACCGCGAAAACGCCCAGCGCCCAGAACAACAGCAGTGCGATGCCAAGCGGATCAGGCGGGCGGAACCGATACCCGGCGCGGATCAGGACACCGCAAGCGACAAGACCCCAGACAGCAAAAAACCAGAACAGGCTGCCGAAACCGGCGGACCCGAAAAGGCTGCCGCCCGGGAAAATGGCCGCCAGACAGGCCGGCACAATCGGCAGAGCCAGCGCCAAGGCCATCGTTCGCCCTGGGACCGTGTCCGCGTCACTTTTAGTTTTTGGCAGCAGCCGGGCAACTGGCGCGGTCAGAACGACGAGTGCAACCAGAAGCGCAAAGATATGGAAACCTCTTGCAGTGGTCTGGCCTCCTCCCTGTGCGCCCAGTGTTGCTTCGATCCACGCCCTCGTTTCTTCCAACGTGGCAGAAGCGAAAAGCACAGCGACATGCTCGGTATTCCGCGTATAGACGGCGCGTCGCGTAACGTTCCCGGCCTTTACGGTTTCACCTTCAACGGGAACGCCTGCCACCTGTGCAATGGCAGCCTTGCCGGCGTCGCGCAGGCGACCCTCCCATTCGCCCGAGATGATCAGCAGGTTTTCGGGAAACGTGGGCGTAATGGCTTCGGAATACATGGAGATCGCGACGATTGCAGAGACCTCGGGCTCTTGTCTGGCCGCGCGGATGATGATGTCCGTCGCCATGGAGTGGCCCAACAAAGCCTTCGCGCCGTCGATTTCAACATCGGCTTTCAGGGCGTTCATCACCGCATTTGTTTGCGCCACCAACTGCATCGTGGTGCCCTCGATGCGCGTGACGTCTCTTGAAAGCCGCTCGGGATTGCGGCCATGACCGTAGAAATCGAAAGCGGCAACCGAAAAGCCAGCCCGCGCCAAGTCGCGCGAAATGTACTGCATCATCTGGCGCGACCCCGCAAATCCATGCGTGACGACCACCAGTGGGCCGGATGCGCCGTTTCTGCCCCGGTAAAGCGAAACCGGCCCTTCCGTCGTTGCAACGACGCGCTCCGTGACCGTGGCGCGTTCCGTTTCCAATTGCCACAGACTGAAGGCTGTCAGAATGCCAAAACCCAGCCATAGCAACCATTTTACCCGTTCTCTCATTTCCGACGATTTCCCGGCATCAGGCTGTGAAACCATGCAGCACGCCCTGCCCCCTATACGGGTCGACGGACGGGCAGGGGCGCGCTAGGTAGCGGTCGGGAGATCGTATGTTCATAGTCTGTCCTTCAACACTTTTTAATTCGAAAGCGCTCGAAACCCGAAGCGTTCCCAAGAGGATGATAGGACGCATCGCCATTATTCCACGTCGTGGCGCAAACTGGCGGGTCGTCCTGCGGCTGATCTTTGAAGTTCAGGTGCTGCGGTACCTGATCGCACTGCTTCCTTGCGTGATCGCGATGCTGGTCTGGCCGCATCTTGCGCTGCCGATCTCGCAGGCCCCGATCCCCATGCTGTTCCTGATCTATTTTGTCGAAACGCGTGTGTTCAACATCCCCCCGGGCAAGAGGGATGACCTTGTCAGCGACACCGAACGAGACCGCACGCTGGATGCGCTCCGGTTCAATGCGCGGCGTGTCCTGACGCGGATCGCCGCGCGAAAAGACCTGCAGGACGGCGAAATTCATCTCGTGGTGGAGCAGTCGGAAATGGGCCGGGTGCCGGTGCTGACCCTTGTCTCCGTGCAGCAGGCCACGCCGAAGCCACAGGTACTGGACCTCGATCCGGCAGACCGCCAGGTGATCCGGTCCGGTCTTTTCGATGACACGCTGAGCGAAGCGGCACTTCACAAAGTCTGCTTGCGCGAACGCAGAAACCTCCGGAGCATCATGCTGGACGCGCGTGAGATCACGGCTCACGCCCGCATGGCCGCTCTCATGGAAGGCAAAGGGCCCGATCTGTCCACGGAACAGGTGGCGTCATGAGCCTGAATGCCTCCGTATTGTCCGCGGGCGCGGCATTTGATCTACTCAAACGCGCGTGGTCCGCACAGGCGAATGGCCATCTGACGGCGTCCTGGATGCTGCACGGGCGGCCCGGCGTGGGGAAATCTCAGATCGTGCGCCAATTGGCGGACGATATCGGCGCGCGCCTTTTCGACGTTCGGTTGACGACGATCGAACCGCAGGATCTGCGCGGCCTGCCCTATTATGATCACGACCAGAAAAAAACCGTCTGGTACCGGCCGGAAGACCTGCCAGACGATCCCGAGACTCCATCCATCCTTTTCCTCGACGAACTCACAGCCGCCTCCCCCTATCTGCAACCCACCGTCTACGGGCTCTTGCAGGAGCGGCGGGTCGGGCAACACCTGCTGCCGGACAACGTGTTCGTCGTCGCCGCCGGCAATACGATCGAGGATGGCGCCATCGCCTATGAAATGGGAACGGCGCTTTCGGACCGGCTTGTCCACATGCACGTGATTGCGGATGCCGACGACTGGCTCACCCGCTATGCCGCGCCCAGGAATCTCTCGACGGCCGTGACGGCCTTTCTGCGCGCGCGGCCCGATCTGCTGGACACGACGGAAGAGGCGCTGCGCCGCGGCCAGTTGATCGCCTGTACACCGCGGTCGTGGGAACGGGTCAGCGACATCATAAACGCCATTGACGATCGCCGAACGCGTGACGCGATGATCGCGGGCACGGTCGGAGACGCGGTTGCCTCGGAGTTTTCCGTGGTCGCCGACGAAATCCGGGCCGGCGTCGATGTTCAGGATTTGCTTGCGGCGGCCTCCGACAAGCGTTTCGAGCTTTATCCCGACAGCTTGCATGGCATGAACGCCATCGTTTTTGGCCTGATCGGTGCCGCGACGCAGGACAATATCGACGCGGTGATCGAAACCATGGAGCAGCTTCGCCGCATCGCGGACGTCCGGACGGAAGCAGTATTCCGGCAACTGCCACTGGCGGAACTCAGCGCTTTCGGGTTCGAACTGCTTTTGTCCAAAGCATTCGAGAACGGGTGGCAGGAGGTCTTCACGCAGTCAAAACCCTACGCGTCTTATCTGGCGGACCGCCGGGCGCAGGACCTGGATTGATCGGCGTGATACAACGATCCGCCCGC
>JASFFN010000160.1:0-5321 GCA_050124275.1 Roseobacter sp.
TGGTACTGTGGTGTGCTGCAAAATCCTGCGCCCGCTATGCCTCTTTCTCGAGCGCTCAGCACTTTGCAATCCACTTGTTGCGGGCGGACCAGCAAGACGTGGCGCGGGCATTTGCCGGATCCGGCATGGCCTTTGGCGGGCTGACGGTGGACTGTAACGCATCAGCCTTGCCGGTGTTTGTGGATTGCCTCGCCACGCTTGAATGCGAGACATACCAGCTTCGCGATGCGGGAGATCACACGATCATCGTCGGACGCGTGACGTCCGCGGCTTTTCGCGACGGCGCGCCGCTGATTTTCTCCCAAGGTCGCTTCGGACAGTTTGACAAAAACGCGTAAGACGCCAACCAAAAAAATCGTGGGTTGACCCGTGACATGCCAGCACAAGGCAGGTGACAGGGGGGAGGCCCTTAAATGGATGCAGTGCTGCTGGTGCTGACACCGCCGCAGCTTTTGAACGAGGCTGTTCCGGCCGTCGGGCGGGCCGCCGGCAATATCGCCGTCGCCCTGATGGCGATCACCATACTCGTGCAGGTGTTTTATCGTTACGTGGAAGCGATATCAATGACGAGCCAGCGTCTGATGGGTTTCGCAAACTGACAAACAAACTAATGGGAGGACAGAAATGATACGGATAACACTTAAGTCGGTGGCGCTCGCGGCTATACCCGCGAGATCGGCCATGGCAGCGCAGGCGCAGGATTTCACGATCCAGGCCAGGGCAAATTCCAACGAGAATGATGAAGACTATGACGGTCTCGTCGTGTTTAAGAAGTATGTCGAGGTCGCGTCCAAAGGCGCGATCGCGGTCGCGCTTTTTTCGACACGCAACTGTGCAGCACCGGCGCGGAATGCCTGTAGGGCGCGGCCGACGGCACCATTGACGTCCATGTTTCCACCTCGGGCTGTGTTGCGGGCATTTCCCCTATGTTCAGATTCTTAACCTGCAATATCTGATGGCGGACGACCGGATTGCCGAAAATGTGCTGTCCGGTGATTTCTCCCGCAGGATGCGCGACATGGCGTTGGAAGATTCCGGCGGAACGATCCGTCTGATGACCATCGGGAACACCGGCGGCCGGCGCAACTTCGCCAATACCAAGCGGCGGATCGAGCAACCCTCGGACATGGATGGACTGAAGATTGGTGCCGTCGTGGCCGACCTGCCGCAAGAACTGGTGCGCGCGCTCGGGGCGTCTCCGACGCCGATCCCTCGGCCTGAGCTCTTCACCTCGTCCCGGACTGGCGTTGTCGAAGGATCCAAGAACGGGATCATGGACGTCATGGGCATGAAATTTCCGGACGCGGGGCTGAAGTATGTCACGTTGGACGGGCACGCCTGCATGTGCGCGCTGTGGTGGATGAACAATGAAAAATTCACCTCGATACCGGAGGATCGGCGCCGCGTGGTCGTGGATGGGTTCTACGCGCTGCAGCACGCGATCTTTGCCACGCCCCAGCGTAAGTCGATTGCGGCCTATGAGGAGTTCGTGGCCGAGGGCGGTGATTTCTACGTGCCGACGCCAGAGCAGAAAGCGGCCTTAAAGGAAGGGACCGCACCGGTGTTTGACTGGTTCAAAGCCAACGTCGGCCGTAGCGGAAGCCGAAGCTGAGGTTGGTGCGGCACTGGCTGCCGATCTCAACTGACATCAGCGCGGCGGGGTGGTCGGCGGATCACCCCGCGCCTAGCGAAACGGATAAATCCAAACCTTGCAATCGGCGACGAGAATGTGGGCTTTTTTGATCTCTTTCCGCCCTCATCTTCTTTACCACCTCTTCAAGGCTGATGGCGGCGTCCGGATCGCCGCCGATGGCCGACAGCGTGTACCACATGTAGGCGCGGACAAGGTCGGGGGCGGGCAGGCCGCGACCGATCTCGTAATACCACCGGACACCGGACTGCGCCCCCGGATGCCCCTTTATCGCCGCGCGCAGGTACTACTCTAAGGCGCGCGTGATCTGCGCACGAAGTTTCATGACGGTCGCCTCGGCATTTCGGAAGTTTACGGAAACGGGTTCAATTCATCGGCGCAGGAATGGCTGCCGGAGGGTCTCGACTCGATTTTGGCCGTGCAGGCGTTGTTTCGGCCGGTGGCGCAGTTCGAGATGGCGGGCAGCCCGGATGAAAACGAAGTGATTGGTGCCGTGCACGACCGGATTGATCCGGCGTCGCCGATCATTGCCAAAGGCGTGCGCAAGCGGCCGCGCTACGGGCCAATGTTTGTCGATGCTTTTGGCCATGTCGAGCGGCCCGAACAGGTCACGATTGTCGAGATTACCAATGCCCTGGCCGCATTTATCGCGCTCGAGTGGACGAGTATCGACAGCCCGTTCGACCGGTATCTTGCGGGGGATGACGACGCATTGGATGCCGGTGCGCGCCGCGGCATGGAGCTGTTCTACGGCGTGGCGCAATGCGGTTCCTGTCACGCGGGCCCGGTCATGACCGACCAGGAATTCCATGCGCTCGGCCTGCCGGCCTTCGGTCCCGGACGCACGCGCCAGATCGACCCTCATGCGCGCGACGTGGGGCGTATGGCGGAAAGCAACCGTCTTGAGGACGCCTTTGCGTTCAGGACGCCGATGTTGCGCAATGTGGCATTGACCGCGCCTTATGGCCACAATGGGGGCTACGCCACATTGGACGATATGATCCGGCATCACCTTGACCCGATGGCCGCGCGGGCGTCCTGGCGACCTGACCAGCTCATTCTGCCGGACGTGCCATGGCTGGCGCAGACGGACTTTGTTCTTCAGCCAGACCGGATCGAAATGCGCCGTCAGGCCCGGGCCATCCGGATGAACCCGATGCGGCTTTTGGAGAAAGACGTCGGCGATCTCGTCGCCTTTCTGCACGCGCTGACCGGCGATACGGCTCAAAACCCGCGTTTCGGCGTGCCGGCGTGGTTCGACCCCTAGCGCGCGAGGGCGTCGCGCAGAGCGTGATAGGATGATTTCGGGGTGCGCGCTAAAGTCTGGAAATCCACGTGCACCAGGCCAAAGCGTTTTTCATAGCCCAGCGACCACTCGTAATTGTCGAGCAAGGACCAGAAGGTGTATCCTGCGAGCGGCACGCCAGCCTCTATCGCGCGCCGCGCGGCTTTCAGATGCTCTTCCAGATATGAAATGCGCGCGGTATCCTCGACCCCGACAACATCCGCGTTCGCCATACCGTTTTCCGTAATGTAAACGGGCAGTGCGCCGGTATAATTGGCCTGCAACCACTTGAGGATATTTTCCAGTCCATCAGGTTTTATCTCCCAGTCCATCTGGGTCTTCGGCAGCGGCCCTTCGACTTCTTTCACGGAAGGCCAGGGGCCGCTGTCCGCTCTGATCCTCTTGCATGTGTAATAATTAATGCCGAACCAATCGATCGGCTCACGGATGAGGTCGAAATCATCCTGCCAGCCTTTCGGCATATGCGGCTCAAGCCCCTCCATAACCTCTTCCGGATAGGCGCCCTTGAACAGACCACCGACAAAAAAGCGGTTGTAGATGGCTTCGTACCGCTTTGCGGCCCGCCGTGCGTCATCACTGTCGTCGGCGGGCATGACATCCTCGAAATTACAGACAGCCCCGATATTTTTGACACCCATAGCACGCATCGCCTGCACCGACCGTCCGTGCGCGGTCAGGACGTGATGCATGGCATGCGCCGCTGCCCTGATATCGCGCAGTCCCGGCGCCTGAAGCCCCATGAAATGCGACAGCCACGCGACGCACCAAGGCTCGTTTATCGGGGCCGCGCTGTAAAGCCTGTCGCCGATCCGTTCCATGATGTTGGTTGTGAAATCCGCCAGCCAGTGGGCGATATCGGGATTGGCCCAGCCGCCAAGATCTGCAAGTGCCGAGGGCAACTCCCAGTGATAGATCGTCGCCATGGGTTTGAGGTTGCGCGCCAGCATGCCGTCCACAAGCCGGTCGTAAAAATCCAGCCCTTCCGTGTTCACGGTGCCGCGCCCGTCGGGCAAGACCCGCGCCCAACTGGTCGAGAACCGGTACGCGTCCAGCCCCATGGCCTGCATCAGGTCCAGGTCTTCCTCCCAGCGGTGATAGTGATCGCAGGCCACCCGGCCGTGCTCGGCCCGCACCACATTTCCAGGTGTCGCCGCAAATGTGTCCCAATGGGTTGAGCCGGCACCGCCGTACCCGTGCCCTTCGATCTGATAGCTCGAGGTGGCGGCGGCGAAAAGAAAACCTTTCGGAAAGTCGGAGCGTGCAAAATCCATTGAGAGTCCTATCCTTCAAGCAGCGGGACCGTGGCCGGTCGAGGCGCCCGGGACGAATTCCGCCTCCCATAATTCCTGGGCCGGAGCGTCGCCCGGTGTCGCGATCCGGCCGAGCAGGAGCGCCGCGCAGCGGGCACCCGCCGCACGGACCGACGAGCGCATGGCTGTGAATTGTGGCGTGTCGCCGGTATTGGGAAGATACGAAATATCATCATCGAAGCAGATGACCGATGCCTCCCGCCCCGGACGCAGCCCCCGTTCTTCGATCGCGCGTTTGACACCCAGCGCCAGCAGGATGGAGGATGCGACAAAGGCCGTTGGCGCGTTTTCAAGGCCGAGCAGGTCACGCGCCGCCTGATACCCGTTGGGTTCCGACATGTCCCCGGCGCACATCAAGGCAGTATCCGCGGCGATGTCTGCGCGGGCGAGGGTGGCAAGATACCCCTCGCGCCGGCGGAGGGCGAAATCGAGGGTTTCCTTGCCGTTTATCAGAGCGATACGCCGGTGTCCCAGTTCGATCAGGTGCCGTGTTGCCGTTTCGATGGCGCGTTTGTTGTTGACGTCGAGCCATGAATAGGGGCGGGCGACCCCAGATGCCCTGCCGTGAACCACGAACGGGATTTCCAGGTCCAGCAAACAGGCGATGCGCGGGTCGTCTTGCGTTGGCGCCTGCACGATGACGCCGTCGACGGCGCCGCGCTCGGCAAAGCGCCGGTAAGCCTCCAACTCCTCATCATCGCGTACGATGCTCAGGGCCATCTGGTAGCCATGTTCGGCATAGACCAGCCCCGCGCCGGCGATGAAATCGGAAAAGACCATGTTCACAAGTTCGGTCTGTTTCGACATCGGGATGATGTGCCCGATGGACATGGACCGACCCGTGGCAAGCGTCCGTGCGCGGGTATTGGGGCGATAGCGGTATTTTTTCGCGGCCTCGGTCACCCGCTTGCGTGTAGCCTCGTTGACTTCCGGATAGCCGTTGAGCGCGCGACTGATTGTTGTCTGCGACAGATTGAGTTGCTTTGACAATTCTTTCAGGTTCATTCTCGGCAGCCCGGGCAAATGCTCTTTCCACAATCATTTCCGGTAATGG
>JASFFN010000161.1:0-5268 GCA_050124275.1 Roseobacter sp.
CCCCACCAGGTCCATCATCTGGTTTGGGTTGGCCAGACTGACGCTGTAGGCGACCGCCACATAGATATAAGCAAGCCACGGCCATAGCCTGTCCCACATGTTCAGGGAACCGGCGACGATGCTCTCGGCCAAATCTTCATTCTGGATATCGCCCGATACCGATGTTTTGATTTCCGTTTTTCCATCAGTCCGCAAGGCAAGGGCGATTCTCCGAATCGACCAGATCGCCACAATGGCTGCAACCGTCAGAACGACCGTCCGCAAAGACCGGGACACGACGAAATTGGTCCAGGTCTGCGCAATCGGAACGGCTGCGATCAACCCGTAGAACAGAATACCGAAAATCAGCTGCACGTGTCTGTAAATCACGCTTTCCACTTTGTCCGGGAGCCGGGAGAACGTGACATCCTCGGGATGACGGCTTACCAGCACGGACAGCCCAACCGAAAAAGCCCCGAAAACCAGAAAGGCATTCAGGTACAGCGCCTGGCTTGGCACCAGCACCCCGCCGTTTATGATGAAAGCAGCCAATCCGTAGCCTGCAACCCAGGCAACCAGAACCGATGCCACGCGCAGCGCGAATTGTATTGCGAAGACAACGGCCTTCTCGCTGATGGTGCCGGCATTCCCAGCCTTCGACAGAGTTACGCGCCGTGAGAGAAATCGCAGACCCTGGAAAATCGCGACGGTAGAAAGAACCGTCAGTAACAGCGCCGAACCCTCGCGTGCGATAACCGCTCTGCGTTCGTCCGTCAGAATACTGGGCAGGACACCGAGCCTCTGGACATCACGAACGACCTGTCCGGCGCGCGCAACGACGTCGTTCACAGCTTCAGCCGTGACCTCGGCGACCGCTGAAGCGAAGGCCTGAGTGGATTGTCCGTCGTCGGCTTCCTTTGGCGCGTCAGGGGATGCCTCTTGGCGGAGCGCGTTCAGAAGGCGTTCCCTAGCCGCCGGATCCTCCAGCACCCGGATCAACGGTGCAAGGGCTTCATCCGTTGGGTTGACCTCCTGCTCCGGGGCGTTCGAAGGCACAACTTGCGCTGCCCCTTGAGACGTAAAAAGGAGCATGGAAATCACCGACAAAAAAGCCAGTGTGAAAGCTGCTGGACGCATGAGTCTCGCCTCGGGATATTTGATTTGTTGGACCGGTAACATAGAGCCACAGCACGAAAGGCAAAAGCGCATCCTGGTGGGTTCTGATGGGAAAAACGGAACATTCCCTGCATTTTTGGAACGCAATCCGCCCAAATACCGGCTCGCGGTCCATTGCTCTCCGAATGGTCGTCTGCGCGTTTGACGTTGACAACGCAACTCGAAATCAAGGTGTCGCCGGCACGCCGCAATGCCCCGTCGTGAACGGGTCCGGCAGACACCCACCGCCTCGTGTCTTTTGGTTTCCAAATCTGTCGCAGCCGGAATATCATGCGCGGATGGTAAGAAGTCTTCTCCCTCTGACCGCTCTGTTGTTGGGCTCAGCTTTTCTTGTGTTCGCGGGCGGCATCAATGGCCTCATCTTGCCTGTTCGCGGCGAGGCGGAGGGCTTTACCGCCGCATCGCTCGGACTGTTGGGAACAGGTTGGGCCGTGGGATACGTCGCGGGCTGCCTGCGCACACCCGCAATGGTTGCGAGAGTGGGACACATCCGGGCCTTCGGCGCCATGTGCGCCATCGCGGCAATCGCGGTTCTTCTCTCGCTTACATTGATCACGCCCTGGGTCTGGATCCCCGTGCGGGCATTGTCCGGCTTTTGCTTCGCCGGTGCCGCGATGATCGTGGAAAGCTGGCTCAACGAGCGTGCCGACGCGTCATCGCGCGGGCGGATATTCGGCGTCTACACGATGGTCAACCTTGCCGCAACGACAGCGGGCCAGATGGTGCTGACCCTGGGGGACGCGAACGGCTTCTTCTTTTTCGTACTTGCCGCGATGGTCTATTGCCTCGCCTTGCTGCCGACAGCCATCAGCGCGACCACCACGCCGCGGCCTCTGACGAAAGTATCCCTCAATCTGCGCAGCCTTTGGAAAAACTCTCCCATAGCGGTCTTCGCGGTGCTGATGGTCGGAATTTCGAACGCCGCTTTTGGCACTCTGGCGGCTGTCTATGCCGCCCGTATCTCGTTCTCGCAAGGCGATATTGCGCTTTTTGTGAGCATTCCAATTCTTGCCGGAGCGGCATCGCAAATACCGGTCGGCATTCTATCGGACAGGTTTGACCGACGCATCGTCCTGATAGGAATCACGGCATTCGCGCTTGTCGCTGACGCGCTGTTCCTGTTTTCCGGGACAACGCTGCCCCTTCTTATCTTTTCGCAATCCGCTTTGTTCGGCGCGACCGTCTACGCGATGTATCCCGTGATCGTTGCGCATGCGAATGACCATGCCGAACCCGGCTCGGCCATTCAGGTCAGCGGAGGACTTCTGTTGGTCTTTGGAATCGGGTCCATTATCGGCCCGACAATCGCGGGTTATGCCATGACGTCTTTCGGGGCAAAAAGCCTTTTCGCGATAACGGGCACGGCACATATCCTTTTGATCCTCTTTGCACTTCTGAGGCTGAAAACCGCTCCCGCCGTCGCTGCGGAGAACAAAATCGCGTTTCGGGCGAAACCGTTGGCGCGCGCATCGACACCCGAGACAGCCGCCCTCGCCGCTGATCAGGCGGAACTGGATGCGCACGAGCTCAGCGCCGCCGATTCAGACCCCCTCCCGCCGGACGCCCCGATCAAGGAATAAGCGCGGCGTTTCGCAGTTTTCCCAAGACCTCTGCCGACCCCTCTGATCCGGTGTGGCCCGGTTCAGACTGCACGGCAGTTTCCGTCTGTCGATGTGGCGCGGGGAACCCCGGCGCAAGACGTTCTCATATAGATCGGACGAAGGGGCCCCGATGATCCAAAGGATGATTGGCGTTCAGGCGCGACGTGACATGTCAGCCTTTTCGGTCTGTTTCCGTCACCCGCATTTGGAGTAACCGCAGGAGCCACATGTCATGCAGCCTTCGACCATGCGCAGGTCATATTGACCGCAATTGCTGCAAGCCGCGCCGCGTTGCCCGTCGAGACCGACCACCTGAGCCTGCGGGTCTGACTTGAGGCCCAGCCCTTCGCCCGCGATAAACCCTGTGGCGATCATATGCTGTTCGATCACGCCTCCGATGGCGGCAAGAATCGAGGGAATGTACTTGCCCTGCATCCACGCGCCGCCACGCGGGTCGAACACGGCCTTGAGTTCCTCAACGACAAAGGAAACGTCTCCGCCCCGCCGGAACACCGCCGAGATCATCCGCGTCAGTGCAACCGTCCACGCGAAATGCTCCATGTTCTTGGAATTGATGAAAACCTCGAAGGGACGGCGGTGCCCGTTCAGCACGATATCGTTGATCGTGATGTAAAGCGCGTGCTCGCTGTCCGGCCACTTCAGCTTGTAGGTATTGCCTTCCAGATCGCTGGGTCGGTCGAGCGGTTCTGACATGTAGATAACGTCACCATGAGGCCGTTGGGGCTCGGCGGCATCCGTGGCGATAACTTCCGGCGCTTTTTCTTTCGACTCCCCGGCGACACTCAACACTGAGCCGGTGACTGCGTTGGGGCGATACGTCGTACATCCCTTGCAGCCGGTATCCCAAGCCTCCATGTAAACGTCCTTGAACGCATCGAAGGAAATATCTTCGGGGCAGTTGATGGTCTTGGAGATCGATGAATCCACCCATTTCTGCGCCGCTGCCTGCATTTTTACATGGTCGAGCGGCGCAAGCGTCTGTGCATTCACGAAGTAGTCGGGCAACTCCTTGGCTCCGAATTTTTCGCGCCAAAGCTGCACTGCGTAGTCGACCACCTCCTCTTCGGTGCGGGAGCCATCTTTCTGAAGCACCTTCCGGGTGTAAGCATAGGCAAATACCGGTTCGATCCCGGAACTGACGTTGCCGGCGTAAAGGCTGATCGTCCCCGTTGGTGCGATAGATGTCAGCAAAGCATTGCGGATACCGTGTTTACGCACCGCCGCGCGCACATCGTCGTCCATGCTCTGCATGGTTCCCGATGCCAGATAGGCCTCTGCATCAAACAGCGGGAAAGCGCCCTTCTCCTTTGCCAGTTCGACCGACGCCAGATAGGCGGCGCGGGCGATCGCGTGCAACCAGCGGCCGGTCTGACGCGCCGCCTCGTCCGAGCCATAGCGCAACCCGACCATCAGCAGAGCGTCGGCCAGCCCGGTGACACCCAGCCCGATCCGCCGTTTGGCCTGCGCCTCGCGGGCCTGCGCCTCGAGCGGGAATTTCGACACATCGACCACATTGTCCATCATGCGCACAGCCGTCGCCACCAGATCGTCGAGCATCTCCTCGTCCAGTTGCGCATCGGCTTCGAAGGGATCTCTGACAAGCCGTGCGAGATTGATCGATCCCAGCAGGCAGGCGCCGTAGGGTGGCAGCGGCTGCTCACCACAGGGGTTCGTCGCCGCGATGGTTTCGCAGTAGCTGAGATTGTTCGCCTGATTGATCCGGTCGATGAAGATGACTCCGGGTTCCGCGTAGTCATAGGTGGCCTGCATTATCTTGTTCCAAAGATCACGCGCCTCGACCGTGTGATAGACTTTGCCGTCGAAAATCAGATCCCACGAACCGTCAGCCTTCACCGCATCCATGAAGGCGTCCGTCACCAGCACCGACATATTGAACATGCGCAGACGCACCGGGTCCGATTTGGCGGCAATGAAGCTCTCCACGTCCGGATGATCGCAACGCATGGTCGCCATCATCGCGCCGCGCCGCGATCCGGCCGACATGATTGTCCGGCACATGGCATCCCAGACGTCCATGAACGACAGCGGCCCCGACGCATCCGCCGCGACGCCTTTCACATCCGAGCCTTTCGGCCGGATCGTCGAAAAATCGTAACCGATGCCCCCGCCCTGCTGCATCGTCAGCGCTGCTTCCTTCAGCATGTCGAAAATGCCGCTCATGCTGTCCGGGATCGTGCCCATGACGAAACAATTGAAGAGCGTCACGGACCGCGCGGTCCCCGCCCCCGCCGTGATCCGGCCGGCAGGCAGATATTTGAAATCCTCTAAAGCTGCATAGAATTTCTCTTCCCAGACGTCAGCGTCCTTCTCCACACGCGCGAGATCCCGCGCGATCCGGCGCCAAGTATCCTCGACCGTCACGTCGATGGGAGTACCGCCCTGTTCCTTGAAACGGTACTTCATATCCCAGATTTGTTCGGCAATCGGAGCGGCGAAACGGGTCATCTTGCAATCCTTGCTGCACGGGCGA
>JASFFN010000162.1:0-5259 GCA_050124275.1 Roseobacter sp.
AAGTGTCAAGACCGAGGCGACGGTATACATAAGAATACGTTGACTGCGACCATTTACGTGATAGTTCCGACATGACAACGGAAAAACTTTCACGGACAGGTGCCGCATGCCGCGCTTTAATAAATCATTCGATCTGAGCATCCGCGATGTTGATCTTATAGAGGAAGCGCTGCGCGCCCGCTCCCGCGAGTTGTGCAAGATGCGTCGCGCGCTGTCCGATGAAAATCCGGCGGACATGGAGTCGGTACGGGTCATCGAACAGGACCAGCGCGAAAACGAAGAACTCCTCGGCCGATTGCATAACCAGAAGGTCTTTTATCGACCACTGAACAAACCCTACGTGGGCGGCTGACGGCGATCCCGGCATAAAAGCTTTGAGCTCTCGGCTCCGCGTGTGATGGACACATGCGCAGCTTTATCGGAAAAAGCGCTGCCGCCGGCAGGTGGCATCCGTTTTCGGATCCTATATTTGCAGACAGCAGGCTCCGAGAGCAAGCGCAGACCAGACATGTCGCAGATATCCGATCACTCCGGCATCTGATATCCCGCCATGCGCCTTCGCGACAAACCATATTGCCGCGCGTCATGGCGATATTGCAAAAAACATCAAAGACCGTCATTGCAACCCGGAACGGGCATGGCCCGTTGTCGACATGAATAGGGGGCAACAATGACGCAACCACAGTATCATCACGCTGCGACTGGACGGCGGCTCGCCTATCATCTGTGCCCCGGCGCCGGGCCGACGGTGGTTTTTCTGGGCGGACTCAGGTCGGACATGGAAGGAACCAAGGCGTTGCATCTGGAGCAATGGGCCAAAGCGCGGGGGCAGGCGTTCTTGCGTTTCGACTATTCGGGACATGGCCAGTCTTCGGGGGCCTTCGAAGACGGCTGCATCGGTGATTGGGCAGAGGACACGCGTGACATTGTTACCTCGCTGACGTCCGGTCCGATCCTCCCGGTCGGATCATCCATGGGCGGTTGGCAGGCCCTGCTGCTCGGACGCGCCATGCCGGAAAGGGTCGTCGGCATGGTCATGATCGCCGCAGCCCCTGATTTCACCGAAGACGGCTACTGGCAGACTTTTACCGTCGAACAAAAGAACGCGCTGCAAACCAGGGGCTATGTCGAAGTCCCCTCGGATTATACGGACCCCTACATCATCACGCGTAAAATGATCGAAGACGGCCGCAACCAGCTTGTGCTGCGCGAGCCATTGGCGCTCGATTTTCCGGTGCGGTGCCTGCAGGGCACGGCAGACAGCGCGGTCTCGACGGGGACGGCGCTCCGGCTGCTGGAGCACGCCACGTGCCCGGATATGCAACTGCTGCTGGTAAAGGACGCGGATCACCGGTTCTCCGACGGTCCTTGTCTGGGGCTGATCGAAGCGGCGGTGATGGAAGTTCTGCAGCTTGTATCGGAGTAACCGCCTTCAGCTGACTTGATATTTCACGCATAACGGGTAACGTCGGGCAAAAGAAACATGGAAAGTGCAGCGGACGTGAAACCGTTTGCCACCCCATCCGGAGTACGCTGCGTGCATGGCTGAACCCTTGGTCCTTTTGCCTGGCATGATGTGCGATGCGCGTCTTTTCGGGCCGCAAATCGCTGCGCTTTCCGCTGACACCGCCGTGATGGTCGCGCCGATCTCGCAAGGCGAACGGGTGGAGGAAATTGCATCCAACTTGCTCAACCAGCTGCCGCACCGTTTTGCGCTCGCCGGGTTGAGCATGGGCGGGATCGTGGCCATGGAAATTTTGCGCCGTGCGCCCGAGCGGGTTTCGCGCATTGCCTTGATGGACACGAATCCGCTGGCGGAAACGCCGCAGGTCGCTGCAGCGCGGGAACCGCAGATCGTTGCCGCTAAAGCCGGCCGCATGCTCGACGTTATGCGTGACGAAATGAAACCCAATTATCTGGCGCCCGGCCCCGCACGGACCGATGTGCTGAACCTGATCATGGATATGGCCAAGTCCCTCGGACCGGACGTCTTCGTGCGTCAGTCCCGCGCGTTGCAGCGCAGGCCGGACCAGCAGTCGACGCTGCGCAAGTGCCGAATTCCCGCGCTGGTGCTTTGTGGCGCACACGATGCGCTATGTCCCGTCAAACGTCACAGTTTCATGGCCGAACTGCTCGCGGATGCGAAGTTGGTGGTGCTTCAGGACTCGGGCCATCTGCCGCCGCTGGAAGAGCCGGATGCGACAACCCAAGCCTTGAGGCAATGGATGAAGCGCCCGTATCGCCTGAACTGAACCGGTCTTACGCGGCCGCGTTCTTGTTCGCGGCGTTCTTCGAGCCGGATTTGGAGTTGCTCGGCGTCGGGCCATCACTGTTGGCATCGATGAAATCAAGCACCAGCGGGCGAATGTTCCGGCGCCAGCTTTTCCCGGCAAAAATCCCGTAGTGCCCGGCGCCCTTCTCGAGATGGTTTGCTTTCTTGTGGTCCGGCAGTCCGGTGCACAGATCCAGCGCCGCAACGCACTGGCCCGGTGCGGAGATATCATCCTTAGAGCCTTCCACTGTCTTTACCGCAACGGTCGTGATTTTGCCGATATCCACTTTCTTACCCGCCACAATGAATTCGTTCCTGGCGATCTCGAGGTTCTTGAAGACGCGTTCGACGGTCGACAGATAAAACTCGGCGGTCATGTCCATCACCGCCAGATATTCATCGTAAAACCGGTTGTGTTTGTCGTGATCCTGCGCCTCGCCCTGCGCAACGCGGGTGATCTGATTGATGAACGCTTTGGCATGCGTATCGAGGTTCATCGAGATGAAGGAGCTCAGCTGCAGCAATCCGGGGTAGACCATGCGTCCGACGCCTTTGTATTTGAAACCGACGCGCTGGATCATCATTTCTTCCAGCTGTCCCATGGTGACACGGCGCCCGAAGTCGGTGACATCCGTCGGTGTCGCATCCGGGTTTACCGGGCCACCGATCAGGGTCAGGCTGCGGGGTTGTGCATCGGGATCTTCCTCTGCGAGATAGGCGGTCGCCGCCAGCGCCAGCGGCGCGGGCTGACACACGGCAATCACATGCGTATCGGGACCGAGTTCGCGCAGGAAGTCCACCAGATAAAGCGTGTAGTCCTCGATATCGAACTTTCCGGCACTGACGGGAATATCGCGCGCATTGTGCCAGTCCGTAATGTACAGATCAGCGTCGGGCAAAAGGCTGATGACCGTCGACCGCAGCAGTGTCGCATAATGGCCGGACATGGGCGCGACCAGAAGGACCTTGCGTTTCGGTGCCGGACGGTCGGCCACCACGAAATGAAGCAGGTCTCCAAAGTCCTTTTGCACAACGATCTCTGTTGATACAAGGTGATCCCGGGCGTCCTGAGAAGGAACGGGGGGAATGTTCCAGTCGGGCTTTACGATCATGCGCTGGAACGTGCGTTCGGTGACCTTGCCCCAGGCAGTCATCCAGGAGAAAGCAGGGTTTGGTATCAGGGCGAAGGCAGGATATGATCCCATGGCAAGAGCGGACGCACCGAGCCACTGGTTCGTATTGCGGATTGTTTCCATCAGGTCGTATGTGGCCATGTAGCGCATAAAGGGGTCTCCATTATCTTTTGTCTGGGCACGCCGAGACAGACAGTCGCATCGCCCCCTGAAAGCCAACGACATAATGCTGCAAGTGCAAACATAGAGAGGAAAGGTTCAGATGACAACAGAAAGTGATACAAGCGTTGTCCCGAGTGGAGAGGCACTCGAGAAAATGACTGAGAACCTGAAGAAAGTAGAGGAGCTTTCCGAACGTTTGCAACGCGTGTTGCTGAACAAAAAGGGGCACAACCCGGCTCTGGACGGACCGAATCAAGAATTGTTCGGTCGTGCGGCGCAAGCTTACTGGGCCGAGATGGTGAACAACCCCGCGAAACTTTTCGAGCACCAGATGTCTTACTGGACCGACACCATGAAGCATTTTCTCGAAGTCCAGCAGACGCTGGCCAAGGGAAAGCTCAAGGCACCAGACGACCCCGGTCCGAGTGACAGGCGGTTCTCCAATCCCTTGTGGGACACGCATCCGTTTTTCAACTACGTGAAGAAACAGTATCTTATCAACGCAGAGGCATTGACGAAATCCGTGGAAGAAGCCGCGGATCTCGATCCCGTGGAACGCAATCGGCTCAACTACTTCGCGAAGCAGATCATCGACATGATGTCGCCGACAAACTTTCTGGCGACAAATCCGGACGCTCTGGAAAAAGCGATCGAGACCGAAGGCCAGAGTCTGGTTCAGGGTCTGGAAAACCTCATAAGCGATCTGGAAGCCAATCGCGGCGAGCTGGTCGTGAGGCTGGCGGACGAAGCAGCGTTCGAGCTTGGCAAGAATATCGCGACCACTCCCGGCAAGATCGTTTACCGGAACCGGATGATGGAACTTGTGCAATACGAGCCGACAACGGAACAGGTCTTTCGTACTCCCGTGGTCATTTATCCGCCATGGATCAACAAGTACTACATCCTGGATCTCAAGCCGGAGAACAGTCTCGTGAAATGGCTGGTCGATCAGGGACACACGGTATTCGTCGTGTCCTGGGTAAACCCCGACCCGACCTATCGCGACGTTGGCATGGACGACTACATAGAAGAGGGATACCTGGCCGCGCTGCGCGAAGTAAAACAGATTACCGGTGAAAAGCAGGTCAATGCGGTGGGGTATTGTATCGCCGGAACCACACTGGCGCTCACCCTTTCGCTGCTGAAGCAACGCAAGGACACGTCGATCAAGTCCGCAACATTCTTCACGGCGCTGACGGACTTTTCGGATCAGGGCGAGTTCACGCCGTTTCTCACCGATGACTTCATCGACGGTATCGAAGCCGAAATCGAAGACAAGGGCGTGTTGCCATCCGTGATCATGGCGCGGACGTTTTCGTTCCTCCGTTCGAATGATCTCATCTACGGTCCGGCGATCAAGAGCTACATGATGGGGCAGACACCGCCTGCCTTCGATTTGTTGTACTGGAATGGCGATGGTGCCAATCTTCCGGGAAAAATGGCCATTCAATACCTGCGCGGTCTGTGTCAGCGCAATGAGCTGGCACGCGACGGGTTCGAGCTTCTGGGCCACAAGCTCAAACTATCGGATATCACCGTGCCGGTATGTGCCGTTGCCTGCGAAACCGATCATATCGCTGCATGGAAAGACAGCTACCGCGGGGTCCAGCAGATGGGCTCCAAGGATAAGACATTCGTGATGACGCAATCGGGTCACATCGCGGGCATCATCAATCCACCGACAAAGAAGAA
>JASFFN010000163.1:0-5249 GCA_050124275.1 Roseobacter sp.
GAGGAACGCATCGCCGCGCTCGAAGGCGCGGAGGATGCTTTTGCAACCGCCTCAGGCATGGCGGCAGTGTCCGGCGCGCTGATGTCGATGCTGAAAGCCGGCGACCATGTGGTGTCGTCCCGCGCGCTGTTTGGCTCGTGCCTTTACGTGCTCGAAGACATCCTGACCCGTTACGGCGTCGAGGTGACATTTGTCGACGGCACCGATCTCGATCAGTGGAAAGCCGCCATCCGGGACAACACGACGGTTGTCTTCTTCGAGTCGATCTCGAACCCGACCTTGCAGGTCGTCGATGTCGAAAACGTCGCGCGTCTTGCGCATGCCAGGGGCGCCAAGGTTCTGGTTGACAACGTTTTTGCAACTCCCGTCTGGTCGGACGCATTCGCACAGGGCGCTGACGTTGTGATCTACTCGGCGACGAAGCACATCGACGGGCAGGGGCGTGCGTTGGGCGGCGTTATTCTGGGCAGCCGCGACTATATACGCAAGACCGTCGAGCCGTACATGAAGCACACGGGCGGCTCGATGAGTCCCTTTACCGCCTGGATGATGCTGAAAGGTCTGGAAACGCTGGACCTTCGGGTGCGTGCACAGACCGAAAACGCCACGGCTCTCGCCGATGCGCTTTCAGGACACGACAAGCTGCTGCGCACGATTTATCCCGGACACAACTCACACCCGCAGTACGATCTGGTCTGTCGTCAGATGGGCAGGGGCGGCACCGTCTTGTCCATCGATCTGAAGGGCGGAAAGCAGGCGGCGTTCCGCTTTCTCAATGCTGTTAAAATTGCCATTATTTCCAATAATTTGGGAGATGCCAAAACCATCATGACGCATCCCGCGACGACGACCCACCAGCGATTGCCGCAGGAACAGAAAGAGGCTCTGGGTATAACCGATGGTCTTGTTCGGATCAGCGTCGGGATAGAAGACGCGCAGGATCTTGTGGCGGATACCTTGCAAGCGCTCGATGCGGTTTGAGGCCGCGCCGGCCGGACAAGATGTTTTTTCGTGAAAGAGTGATCCTCGCGAAAATATGAAACGTAGAACCGTTGTAAAATTTGCAGCAGGCGAGCGCTGCACTATGTATCACGTGGACTGCTAACAGGGGATAAACTTATGAACATCCATACACCTGCACTCGATCTTGCGCCCGCGAGGGATGAAGCAGAGGCGGCACTGGATGTGCTGCGCAAATGGGCCAGTTCGGCAACCCGTGACGAGATTCTGCAACTTGATCCGTCGGTTGCGCAGCTTGTCCCCGGCCTTGCACGTGTCGATTATCCGGCTCTTTCACGTTCCTACCCCGAGGATTTTTCGGTCGACGAGAGCTACAAGTCGAGCCTTCCGGACTTGCAGAACGGCCCGTCCAGCCTGATCCGCGGTGCGAAACAGCAAATTCAGCATGTTGGAATCTCGAATTTCCGCCTGCCTGTGCGCTTCCATACGCGGGACAATGGAGACGTGACGCTGGAGGCCTCGGTAACAGGGTCGGTAAGCCTTGAAGCCGATAAGAAGGGTATCAACATGTCGCGCATCATGCGCAGCTTTTACAAGCATGCCGAAGCAACATTCAGTTTCGAGGTTATCGAGGCAGCGCTGGATGACTACAAGAATGACCTTGAAAGTTTCGATGCGCGGATCCAGATGCGCTTCAGCTTTCCGATGAAAATGAACAGCCTGCGGTCGGGATTGTCCGGATACCAATACTACGACATAGCGCTGGAACTGGTGGAACAGTCCGGGGTGCGCAAGAAGTTCATGCACCTCGACTACGTGTACTCCTCCACCTGTCCGTGTTCGCTGGAACTTTCCGAGCACGCGCGCGCCGGGCGCGGACAACTGGCGACCCCGCATTCGCAGCGGTCCGTGGCCAGGATTTCGGTCGAAGTCGAGAAAGACGCGCAGTGTCTCTGGTTCGAGGATCTGATCGAGACATGTCGCCGCGCGGTCCCGACCGAAACACAGGTCATGGTCAAGCGGGAAGATGAACAGGCCTTCGCCGAACTGAACGCGGCCAACCCGATCTTCGTTGAAGATGCGGCGCGTCTGTTCTGCCAGGAACTGCAGGCGGACGTGCGTATCGGAGATTTCCGCGTCATAGCCAGCCACCAGGAAAGTCTGCACAGCCACGATGCCGTGAGCGTTCTGGTCGAAGGCGAGACTTTCAAGTCGGAAAGCCTTGACCCCAGACTGTTCAGCACCCTGTTCCATGTAGGCTGATCTTCCGCCGCAGCGCGTTGCGGGTTGCCCGGAGAGGACCTAAAGCCTCTCTGCGGCTACCAGCCATATAAAATCGGCACGACTTGGAACGCAATTCGCTCGTTTATACAGGTCAGCAAGAGTGATCTGAATATACGAGGCTTCAAATGCCCTGCAATGACGCCCGCGCTGCGCATGCGTTACACCTGACCACTCTTTTCGTTTCGGGTATCCTGACGGCCTTTGGTGCCATCGGTACCGCTCTGATTTCGCTTGCTTCCGCCAATCGCCGTGTGCGACTGCTGGAAAGTCTGAGCGAAAAATCAGATGAAGAACTGTCTGCCTTGAGCATCCGCTGCGAGGACATCGTGCGGCGCGTGTTCCACGACGCTCTTGACATATAATTCGGCAGGCCGTTTTTTGCGCAGCCTACGTGCTTGACACCCGACGTTCCGGGCGACAACCCTGCGCTCATGTTGGACCTGCGCCCCGTCGGATACGTGATCGGATTGCTGGTGGCCGTGCTGGGGCTGGCCATGGTCCTGCCGATGATGATCGACATCGCCGAAGGACACGGTCACTGGACGGTATTTTTGCAGTCGGCGATTTTCACGATCCTGACCGGTGGTCTGACCGCGCTCGCCTGCGCGAACGGCGTCAAGGAAGGCCTGACAATCCAGCAAACCTTTGTCCTGACCACGGGTGTCTGGGTGGCTTTGCCCGTATTCGGCGCCATTCCCTTTGTGCTTGGCGCTACCGACGCCCGCTTTGTCGATGCCTTTTTCGAAGCGATGTCAGGCCTCACGACGACGGGCTCAACGGTTTTCACCGGGCTTGAAACCCTGCCCAAGGGGCTTTTGCTCTGGCGCGGAATCCTGCAGTGGCTGGGCGGTATCGGGATCATTGTCGTGGCGATGGTGTTCCTGCCCGAGCTACGCGTCGGCGGCATGCAGATTTTCAAGTCGGAAGCCTTTGAGACAATGGGAAAAATCTTGCCGCGTGCGACCCAGATCGCAAGCCAGATTTCAAGTATTTACCTTGCGATCACCATGGCTTGCGCCTTGTCGTATCTTGCTTTGGGCATGAACGCGTTCGATGCAACGGTGCATGCACTGACAACGATTTCGACGGGAGGATTTTCGAATTATGATGCATCCTTCGGGACTTTCTCAGGTGTGATGGAATATGCCGCAAGTGTTTTCATGGTGCTCGCGGCGCTCCCCTTCGTGCGTTATGTGCAGATGGTCAATGGACAGACAAAGCCACTTTTGCAGGATAGCCAGGTCCGAGCTTTTGTAACGACTATCGCGGTTCTGGTTTTGGTCACAACCCTCATCCTCACGCAGATATTCCCGCATCATTGGGAAAAGTCTCTGCGTGAAGCCTTGTTCAATATCACGTCGATCATCACCGGAACGGGATACGCCTCCGTAGATTATATGGGCTGGGGCCCTGCGCTGATTTCGATGTTTTTCTTCATTGGTCTGATTGGCGGCTGCGCGGGGTCCACGGCCTGTTCCATCAAGATATTCCGCTACCAGTTGCTGTTTGCATCCATCAAAATGCAGTTGCGCAAGATCCGCTCACCCAACGGTATTTTCGTTGTGCGCTATGACAAAAGGCGCGTGGACGACGATGTGCTCAATTCGGTGATGTCGTTTTTCATGTTTTTCGTATTGACCTTGGGTCTGCTCGCGGTGGCGCTGAGCCTCACCGGGCTCGATTTCATTACTTCGCTGTCCGGGGCAGCGACGGCGCTGGCGAATGTCGGGCCCGGCCTCGGCGACCAGATCGGACCGGCGGGCAATTTCTCGGGCTTGAACGATACGGCGAAATGGCTTTTGTCGCTGGGTATGCTTTTGGGACGGCTGGAGCTTCTGGCCGTCTACGCCATGCTGACCATATCCTTCTGGAGGGGGTGATATGCAACGACCGCTGGGCGCTCAGATTTCACACATGCTGCGGGCCCGGGGTGTCGAGGTCATCTTCGGCATTCCCGGCGTGCACAATCAGGAACTGTACCGTGGGATCGAAGAGGCTGGCATCGCACATGTTCTGGCGCGGCATGAGCAGGGCGCGGGGTTCATGGCCGATGGCTACGCGCGGGCCACGGGCAAGCCGGGGGTGGCCTATGTGATCACCGGACCCGGGCTGTGCAACATCATGACACCGATGGGGCAGGCGTACTCGGATTCGGTGCCCATGCTCGTGATCTCGTCCTGTCTGGACGACGTCGCCGCGACAAAAGGCCAGCTTCACCAGATGAGAGATCAGCGCGCGGCAGCAGAAACCGTTTGCGACTGGTCCGAGCAGGCCGTCGATGCCGATGCAGCGTACCGTTTGATTGACCGCGCGCTTCTGGAGTTCAAAACGGGCCGTGCGCGACCCAAACACGTTCAGGTGCCGATTGCCCAGTTGCAGGCAATGGCGGATGCGCCGCCGGCGGAGGTGCCGGAAGTCGTCGTCGGCCAACGTGGCGCCAGCGCATCAGCGGTGGCAAGGATTGTCAAGGCATTGAAGTCGGCGAGGCGCCCGCTGCTGGTTCTTGGCGGAGGTGCCACTGACGGGGAGGTGCCGTACGGCACGTTGGCCGATCGGGCAGGTGCCGGGGTTTTCTGTACCTATGCCGCACGCGGGATCATGCCTCCGGATCATCCGCTGTACTTCGGCTCCACTCTGGCGCGTCCGGATTCGGTCCGGGTATTGAAGCAAGCGGACCTGATCCTCGCGGTGGGCACCGAACTCTCGCAGGTGGACTTGTGGCGCAACGATCTTGGTCATGACTGCCCGATGATCCGCGTCGACATCGATGCATCTCAGATGATCGGGGAGTCTATGGCGGGCGATCTGCATATCCTTGGCGATGCCTGTCCGATCATGCAGGCTGTGTGTGATGGCCTAGAGGGCCATGTCCCTCAAACTGCCTGGCGCGCGGGCGATGTTGCTGCGGCGCGCGCGCAATGGCGACGGGACGTGGATGCGGAGCGGCCGGGCATTCTGCCCGTCTGCGATGCCTTGCGGGAAGTCCTGTCACCGGAGACGATGAT
>JASFFN010000164.1:0-5236 GCA_050124275.1 Roseobacter sp.
AGACTTTGAATTTGTAATGTTCAAGACCCCTTCGATTGTTCTGGCGATGTCAGATCAATGACCGCAGTGTGGAAGGCTGCTCAACTGCTTGTCCTGGCAAGTTCGAAAGAGTCATGAGCCAGCCGTGCTCCGATGGCACGCGCGGACAGGGTTTCCAGCGAGTCTGCCATATCCCACAAAGCGGTACCTTCGTCGCCGAGCATGGCTTCGGCCTTCAGGCGCAGTCGATCCGCTAGGAGTTTCACCGGCATCGGGCGCGCCAGGTCGCAATGGATCAGGACTTCATCTCCGCCCTCGAGACGCAATGATCCAGACGCCTGCAGGTCAGCCACCGTCTCATCGCCGATCACCTCTACGCTGCGGGCGAACGCCGAAAGTGTTTCGTCGTTCGCCAGCGCATCGGTATAGATGCGGCGATCTCCGGTTCGATCACCCCGCAAGACCATGCCCGCGAGCCAGGAAAAGCTGAACTTAACTTCGAGCCCGCTACGCGGCACCTTTATGTCGCAGACCCTAAGCCAGCGGGGGTTGATCCTCAGGACGAGCCCCTTTACCGAACTCAGCGCCAAAGGCCTTTCAGCAGAGGCCGCGCGCAGGGCCTCGATCATTGCATGGGTCCCGTGGCAACAGGCATGAAGCTTGTACTTGTTTTCCTCGAAGAGGAAATGATCCAGTGGTTCCAACTTCTCGGCCTTTGGCGTATGGGTTTCCACAAAGCCCTGCGGGCCGGAAAGCCCGTCATCGGCAGAGTTGACGCCGAACCGCGCAAGGGACGCGCTCTCCACGCCATTCGCCGCCGCGACCCCTGCATTGTAGGGTTTGCCCATCGTCCCGAACTGAGATTTCAAACCCGAGGCGCGGGTCGCACAGAGGCCCAGCGCCGCACGCATCTGGTCCCGGTCCAGCCCGTAAAGTCGTCCCGCCGCGAGAGTCGCGCCAAAGGCACCGCTCGTCGCGGTCTGGTGAAAGCCGAGATCGTAGTGCGCGCGTCCGAGGACTTTGCCAACGCGGATCGCCGCTTCCGCCCCAACCAGAAACGCTGCCATCATATCGCCTGTGCTGGCGTTGGTTTCTTCCGCCACAGCCAGGGCAGCGGGGTAGATAGCGACCGAAAGGTGGCCCACGTGAGCGAAATGGGTGTCGTCATAGTCAAGCGCGTGGCTGGTTGCACCGTTCACCAGAGCGGCCATCCGCACCGGTGCCCCCTTGCCGCCGATCACCGAAGCAATGGGCCTGCCGCCTTCGAGACCAGCAAAACTACGCAGCTTTTCGGCGATGGGTTCATGCTGGCCCGCGATTCCGCAGGCCATCCAGTCGAGCAGGGAAAACGAAGCGAGCGTCGAGGCCCGTGAAGGAAAAGCTGCCCGTGGCATTGCAGCCAGTTCGAGAAGTTGGTCCATCAGCAGCATTAGGGAGACTCCTGTGCAAGCGCCGGCGCGCATTCTCTCCCCACGCCCTCTACCACAAGGGTTGTCGAGAGCACAGTGACGTTGCACTGCAGCTGCGGTTGTTTCAGGATGCACCCGCGCCGTGCGGCGGTTGCATGAATATCGACATCATCTTCGCGGCAAAACCGTGTTTGACCGAGCAGATTTGCGCGCTTCGATTTCAGGCCGGACAAAAAGGCCATACCTGCGCTGCGCAGCCTGTAAATGTCGCGTTTTGAAGAACACTGTCTCAGAATTGCCCGTTACGGCGCCTCGAATGGGTCGGCTTATTGGCAACGCTTTCCCGTCGGTGCGATTAGCGCACTATGAACTCCGCGTGCAGAGCGCCGGCAGCCTTGATGCTTTTCAGGATGTCGATCATATCCCGGGGCGAAACGCCAAGCGCATTCAGTCCGGCAATCACTTCTGACAACGAAGCACCTTCGGCAACTTCGGCCAAACCAATACCCGGCTCTTCTTCTAGCTCGGCCTGGGTGCGGGATACGATGACCGTTTCACCCTCTGAGAAGGGATTGGGTTGAATTGCAAGCGGTGCCTCCTGAATGCGCAGCGTCAGGTTTCCTTGCGATACGGCAACGCGCGATATTCGAACGTCTTCCCCCATGACGATCGTGCCCGATCTTTGGTCCACCACGACCCGGGCTTTTCTCTCGGGTTCTACCGTTATGTTTTCTATGCGTCCCAAAGCGTGAGCGACCGAAATCATCTGGGTTCTCTCGATGTCCAATTGAACGGTCCCGGAATCGAGCATGATGGCCACGGGTCGACCGAAATCATTGTTGATGGCCGCTTCGATGCGCGCGGCCGTTGTAAAGTCGGCGTCCCGTAGGGCTAACCGCAAATCGTTCAGGCTGGACAGATTGAATTCAATTTCACGTTCCACGCGTGCGCCGGCGGGGATGACACCCGCCGTGGGTACACCCTGCGTCACATTCGCACCGTCTCCTTCCGCCACGGCACCGCCCGCAATGATCGTGCCCTGGGCAACAGCGTAAATCTGCCCATCTGCGGCATTCAAAGGTGTCATGATGAGCGTACCGCCCAGGAGACTGCTCGCGTCGCCGATTGCCGAAACGGTAACGTCGATCTGACTCCCGCCACGCGCGAATGGTGGCAGGGAGGCCGTCACGAAAACCGCAGCGACGTTCTTGGGGCGGAATTGCTCGCCGGCGACGTTTACGCCAAGTCTTTCCAGTATGTTGGACATTATCTCTTCGGTAAAAGGCGCATTTCTGAGCCCGTCGCCGGTGCCGTTTAGTCCAACGACCAGCCCGTAACCCACGAGATCGTTGCCGCGCACGCCATCGAATTCAACAAGGTCCTTGATCCGAACCGGGCCGGCATGCAGGGCCGAAGCCTGCGCCAGCATGGCGATGAACAGTGCTGCGAGAAGAGTTTTCATAGGAAATTGACCAGGGAAAGCTGGGAACTGCGTACCGTAACGGAGTACAGACTTTGAAGTTGAAACTGAACGTTTTCCAGCTGTGTCGCTGTCTCGAACGGATCCGCCTGAATCAGCGCGTTTCGCGCGAACTCAACGCTGGTGGCTTCTGCCTGATTGCGCGCTGATATTTTTTCAATCCTGGCTTCGGCAACCCCGATACGGGATCGCACATCGGTAAGCAGGTCCTGACCCGACTGCAAAGCGAGGCCTGCGATCCCGAAAAGCTCAGATTGCTGCGGCACGGTCAGCCCGAGTGCCGGATCGTCCGCCAGTGCTGCAAGGGTCGTGTGCATCAGCACGTTTTTCAAGGCGGGATCATTCGCCCGTACATCCAGAGATACCCGTTCCGTATCGGAAAGGACAAAAGGCGCGAGGCCTACATCCGATCCCGCGTAAATCAAATCGTCAAATCCCGCGGGATCAGCGAACCAGGCTTCCGCGGCCAATACGATATCTTCGGGAGTAGGTTGCCCGGCAACGACCATGCGCAGTTCATCAATCAAGGTATCGGCCGAAACAAGCGGCGGCTGGTCCGTCGCTGTACCGGAGAAAAGGCTTCTGCCGGCGATGTCACTGTTGAGCGAATTCACAATGCCCTGCAACTGCGTGGCGGCATTTTCGGGAGGGCTTCCCGCTATGACGCCAACCGGTCCACCGGCGGCGAGGATCAGATCCAGGCCCAATTGCCCGGCAAAGTCCTGCACTCTGTTCAGGGAGGCCTGCATCGACGCCGTGAAATAGGCCGCCTCACCATTGGCGACGGCATAGCCGTCGAGTACGTCCAGAGATCTTTCGAGGGCCGAGAGATAGTTGTGGTTGCCGGATAATACGTCCTTGATGTCGCTGACTTTGCCACTGGACAGTTCGTCCGTGAGCCGGGACATGTCCTGCCGCAGGGAAACGCTGCGTCTTTGCAACATGAATGACTGAGACAGATCGCCCAACGATACGGAATTCATTCTTTACAACCTCAGAATTGTTTGCAGCATTTCGTCTGCGGCTTCGATGATACGCACGTTCGCGGCGTAAGACTGTTCAACGATCAGAAGGCGCTGCAATTCGCGGTCACTGTCGACGCCATTCGCGAGAATTTGCTGGGTCAATTCATCAAATTGCGCCGATGCGAAACTGAGCTTCTGGTCGGCTTGCCCGCGGTCGGAGCCGATTTGTGACGTGAAGGTCGAGACAAGATTGGCCGCCGAAAACGCGCCGGCACCGAAGTCGCCCGACGCGGGGACGCGCGGTCTGGTCAGTGCATCCGAAAAAGCCAGGAGCAGGCGGGAATCTCCAACATCTCCGGGTGAAGCCACGTTAATGCCATCGCGAATACGCCAAATGTCGCCGCCCACGCGTTCATCAGCGACCGGGTTCAGCGTGAGGCGCGCGGAAACACCGATCTCGTTGGCCGCATCGAAAAACACCCCACCGTCGGTGAAAAGGCCGGCGTCCCCGGGTGCCAAAGTGCTGTCGACCAGCGGATCCTGAAAGCGCTCGATCAGATCGCGGGCGAAGCCGTCCAGCTTCCTTTGCGCCTGCGTTCCGAGTTGGTCCCTGATTTCAAATTGTGCACCGAGAGAACCGCCTCCGAGTGCGCCGCGCTCGCTATCCGTCCTGACCGGATATCCGTTTATCGTCAAACCGGATAAGCCGCCATTTTCGATCGTCATGAAGGGTGTGACCTGATTGACGGCGGTGAATTCTATTTCCGCAACTCCGCCGTCGAGCAGAATCGCCCCGCCCGTCGAGTACAATGCAATCTGACCATTGTCGCGGGGCACCTGTCTGACGGGTACGATTGCGCTGATCGAACTGACAAGTGCTTGCCGGTTGTCCAGCAAGGCGGACGGGTCACCACCGGTACTCAAGGTGCGGGTGATCTGAGCGTTCAGTTCCTTTACATTCTGCAAGGACGTTGTGAGGGTTTCGACCTGCAACGCGATGTTCCGGTCCGCATCAGTGCGTGCCTGCTGAACATCGTCGGATGCCTGGTTTATCAGCGTTGTCATGTCGCGCGCGGCGTCAGCCACGTTCTGCAACCGTTCGGGTGCGTCCGGGCGACTGGCAGCGGTGATCAAGGTTTTCTCGAACTCGGCAAGACGGGCGGACAAGGAGTCGGGTTCGTCCGGCGTACCGAGAATATCTTCGAAATCGTTCAGAAATCGGGTGCGGTCCGACGCATTTCTGAACGCGGCTTCGGCCAGTCTATGATCTGCCAGAAGACTGGGATCAACGGTTCGCACGACACCATCGATGTTCACTCCCCCAATCTGTGAAGAGGAGAGCGACAAGGCGCGAACGCCATAGCCGGGCGTCATCGCGTTGGCAATGTTCGCGGAAATAACTT
>JASFFN010000165.1:0-5196 GCA_050124275.1 Roseobacter sp.
TGCCTCACGGATTGCCTGGACACCATAGGCGCCGTCGCTGCCTGTTCCGGACAGAATGATGGCCATGGAGTTTTCACCGTGCTTGTCCGCAAGACTGAGCAGAAACCGATCCACGGACGGTTTGGGCGATACGATTTCCGAACCCGGCTGAACCAGTCTGAGTTTGCCGTCCTCGTACACGATGTCGGTGTTTGGCGGCGTCACATAGATGACACTCGGCTCGGGCTTGGTGCCGTCCTTGACATCCTTGACTTCGAGACTTGTCTGACGGGCAACGAGTTCCGTCATCAGGCTTTTGTGGTGAGGCGACATGTGCTGAACGACGACGTAGGCGACATTCAAGGACGTCGGCAATGTCGCAACCAGTTCGCGGATGGCCTCCAGTCCGCCCGCAGAAGATCCGATACCGATTATGGTGATTTTCTTGTCGTCTCTGCCCACCGTCTGCGTTCCTCACTTGTTTCTTGCCATGTCCGGGTTCAGGGACCCGTCCAGGGTTATTCATTGCACAAGTACAATTGGCAACTATAGGTTGCGACAATCAATCCCATTCGTGTATCGCGTCGGAACATTTTTTGGCAATTCTCATGGCCGCACCGTACGCAACACCCATCGCACGGTGCATTTACCCATAGTCCACGCAACCATCGCATTCTGGACCCCTGATTTTCTTTGATGGTGCAAGTTCATGACGGCTTTGCCAGATTTTCAAATAATATCTTCAGATCTTTCAGATCGAAACATGACGCTCAGCTTGAACATTATGTCGCCGGATACGGTGACAATACGGTCGTGCGAGGTCGTCGGGCGCTGGTTTCGCAACCGCATTTCCTTTCAGGAACAAAAACGCATCGAGGACATTCTTGCCCGCAAACTTGCCCATGCGATCTTGTCCTCTCTCCGCATCCTTCGGCAGGGCGCACAGGTTCTGGCGCTGCCGGATTTTCTGGTCGAACTGCCGGGCCTCGCGCTGTCGGGGGTGCACATCATGGTCATGGAAGCCAGTGATGGCATCAGAAGCGTTATTTTACGCTTCACCGAATTCATGGGCGCCATCAACAACGCCTTTCAGACCGATATCGGCTTTCATCAGCCGCACGTAAACCACTGCGAAAAACTCGCCGTCAACGTGCTGGAGGAAATATGCCTGCCCATTCTCAATTTGTGCAGGACATTCGAAGAGTTGAAAGAAACGCAGATCCGCACGAAGGGACGCGGCATTGTCGATCGCGCACGCGAGTTCGAATTCCAGACCGAACTGCTCAAACGCTACATATACAATGCCGGCATGGGGCATGCGGAGGCCAATGATGCTTATCTGCAAAGACCGCCGCGCCATGCGCCCAATTTCATCGTGGAATAGGACCGCTAACCGGTAGCGCCACATCCCGGGCTCGGCTATTACCTGCAAGGGGAGATCCGGCGGGCCGATGATACAGCTTCACTCCAACTGTCTGAAAGCAGAGATCGCACCGCGCGGGGCGGCGCTCACCGGGCTCTGGCACAGGGACCTGGCACATAGTCTCGTGCTTGGCGCACCGGATCCCGCAGCCTATGAACAGGCCCTTGTTTATTTTGGCGCGATCGTCGGACCTGTGGCAAACCGTATCTCTGACGCGGCTGTTCACATCGATGGAAAACGCTGGCGGATGGAGGCGAATGAAGGGACTACCTGCCTGCATGGCGGCTCAGATGGACTGCATGCACGAATCTGGGATCTCGCTGAGCAGTCGAGCAGTCACGTGCTTTTGACATGCACGCTGACGCACGGGGAAAGCGGCCTGCCCGGCCACCGCGTTATTTCGGCGCGCTACGGTCTGGACGGTTCCGTTCTGTCTCTGGATATCTTTGCAACCACAGACCGCAACACGGTGATGAACCTCGCGCATCACCCCTACTGGAATCTTGCGGGCACCGAGAGTGTCGGCGCACACCGGCTTTGTATCGCGGCGGATACCTATCTGCCGACCGACGACAAAAATCTGCCAACAGGACGGGCTGCACCTGTTGCGGGGACGCCGTATGATTTTCGCCAGCCGAACGCGCTGCCTGTCGATGTCACGCTGGACGCAAACCTGTGCCTTGCCGAGGCGCGTCGCCCCGAGCCGGTTTTCGCCGCGCGGCTCACGGCCCCGAACGCACCGTCGCTGGAGATCCACACGACCGAAAGCGGCCTGCAACTTTACAACGGAAGCGGTCTGCGACCGCTCCCCGTTCTGTTGCACGAAGGCCAGAAACTTGCCCCATACGCCGGGGTCGCACTTGAGCCGCAAGCCTGGCCGGATGCGCCAAAACATCCGCATTTTCCGTCTGTTGTGCTGAGGAAAGGGCAAAAATACATTCAGAGAACGCGGTATCACATTTCGCGATAATTGGCAGAAATTTTCTAAATCCAGCCTTTTGGCTGCCCCCGGATCGGCAGAATGAACGAATATCCTTCAATGGTTCAAATTGCTTCACACCGGCCAGAGGACCATTGCCATGCCGAAGAAAGAGGAAAAACCGGCGCCGCCGAAATCAGCGCCACCGCCGAAGGCTGAAAAGCCGTCAGCGCCGCCGCCGATCACGGATTACGCAAGCATCTGATGGTGTTTTCAACAGATGGCGATCGCCGCACTTTCAGGCTAACCTTAACGCATGGCATATCCGGTTTCGTCCATACGCAACCTTGGCCCGGCGTTTGAGCAGGCCTGTACCCGAGCCGGCATCATGAGCGCCGAAGAGGTCCGGACGCTGGGTGCCGACGAGACCTATGCAAGGCTTCTGCAACACGGCATGCGGCCCCATTTCATCGGCTATTACGTACTGGTGATGGGATTGCAGAACAGGCCGTGGAACGACTGCAAGGGCGAAGAGAAAAAAGCCCTGCGGAAAAGGTTCGATGCCGTCAAGGCAACGGCTTTCGACGCAGAGCGCAGCGCCTTCGAGCGGATCATGGATGAGATCGGGGTCCGGTCACCAACAAAAAAGGGCCAGCACGGCGGCTGACCCTTGCTGTCTCGCAAAACGACCGTTCAGCCGACAATTTCCATTCCGGAAAAGAAATACGCGATCTCGACCGCGGCGGTTTCCGGCGCATCTGAACCATGCACCGAGTTCTCGCCCACGCTTTCGGCGAATTCGGCACGAATGGTGCCGGGAGCCGCGTCTGCCGGGTTTGTCGCGCCCATCACTTCGCGGTTCTTCGTGATCGCGTTTTCGCCTTCCAGCACCTGAACCACAACCGGTGCGGAGGCCATGAACTCGCATAGCTCGTCGTAGAAGGGACGTTCGGCATGCACTGCGTAGAAGACACCCGCCTGCTCTTTCGTCATCTGGATGCGCTTTTGCGCCACGATGCGCAGGCCCGCTTCCTCGAATTTTGCATTGATCTTGCCGGTCAGGTTGCGGCGCGTTGCATCCGGCTTGATGATGGAAAATGTACGCTCAAGGGCCATGAAAGCTCTCCTGCAAGGGGTTGATTTGCGGCGCATCTATCATGCGCACTACGCGCCGAAAAGCCCAAATTCCGGCGCGCGCAGGCTTGTTCCTCTCCGGATTGACATAGCGGGCGCGGTAGTTCAGTGCATCTGGCATGTTGCGCATCAACGACATCAGCTTCGCGATCGAGGGCCGGCCGCTGTTTGACGGCGCAAGTGCCGTGATCCCGGCAGGTCACAAGGTTGGCCTCGTGGGGCGTAACGGCGCGGGAAAAACAACGCTTTTCAGGCTCATACGCGGCGAACTTTCACTCGATAGCGGCGACATTTCCTTGCCGTCAAAGGCGCGGATCGGCGGGGTCGCACAGGAAGTCCCCTCCTCCGAGACATCGCTCATCGATACAGTTTTGGCGGCGGATACCGAGCGAACGGCGCTTCTGGAGGAGGCGGAGAGCACCAAAGACCCCTCGCGCATTTCGGAAATCCAGACGCGGCTTGCGGATATCGATGCCTGGTCGGCCGAAGCCCGCGCGGCCACGATTCTCAAGGGACTTGGGTTCGATGACTCGGATCAGCGCAAACCCTGTTCGGATTTCTCGGGCGGCTGGCGCATGCGGGTGGCGCTTGCCGCAGTGCTCTTTGCGCAGCCCGATCTGCTGCTGCTCGACGAGCCGACCAACTATCTCGATCTGGAGGGCGCGCTCTGGCTCGAGGCCTATCTGGCCAGGTATCCTCATACGGTCATCATCATCAGCCACGACCGCGGTCTGCTGAACCGTGCGGTGGGCGCCATTCTGCATCTGGAAGACCGCAAGCTGAAATTCTACCAGGGCCCCTACGACCAGTTCGCCCGCCAGCGGTCCGAACAACTGGCCGTGCAGGCCGCGATGGCCAAGAAACAGCAGGCGCGGCGCGCGCATATGCAATCCTTTGTCGACCGTTTCCGCTACAAGGCGTCGAAGGCGAAACAGGCGCAATCGCGCCTGAAGGCGATGGAGAAAATGGAGATGATCGCCACGCCCGAACAGGCCGCCAAGCGTGTGTTCACCTTTCCCGAACCCGAAGAGCTGTCCCCGCCAATCATCTCCATCGAAGGGGGTGCTACCGGCTATGGCGATACCCAGGTGCTCAGCCGCCTGAACCTGCGGATCGATCAGGACGACCGCATCGCCCTGCTCGGCAAGAACGGACAGGGTAAATCAACCCTCTCCAAGCTGTTGTCGGACAGGTTGCCCCTGATGGCGGGCAAGGCGACCAAGGCGGCCAAGCTGCGGATCGGTTTCTTTGCCCAGCACCAGGTCGAGGAACTGCATGTGCAGGAAACACCCCTGCAGCACATGATTTCCGCGCGCCCCCACGTGCAGCACTCGAAACTGCGGGCTCAGCTGGCCGGCTTCGGCCTCGGGCCCGAGCAGGCCGAAACCGAGGTCGGGCGCCTCTCGGGCGGGCAGAAGGCGCGATTGTCGCTGCTGCTGGCGACGCTGCATGCGCCGCATCTGCTGATTCTCGACGAGCCGACCAACCACCTCGATATCGAAAGCCGCGAAGCGCTGGTGGAAGCACTGTCCGCCTACACAGGCGCCGTCATTCTGGTCAGCCACGACATGCACCTTTTGTCCATGGTGGCGGATCGTCTGTGGCTTGTCGCGAATGGCACCGTGACACCGTTCGAGGACGATCTTGAAGCCTACCGCAAGATGTTGCTGACGCCGGTCAAGCCGGGCGGGAAATCCACAGAGAAAACCCCTGCCCCTCAGACGGCCAAAGCACCGTCACG
>JASFFN010000166.1:0-5178 GCA_050124275.1 Roseobacter sp.
TCCCCATCCATCGAATAGATCGATTCGAAGGCGATCAGTTTCGGCGCCGCGGGGTCGTCCGCCTCCATGAGTTCGCGCAGATGGGCGACATCGTTGTGGCGGAAGATTCTCTTTGCGCCACCGTTTCGCCTTATTCCTTCGATCATCGAGGCGTGATTGAGAGAATCAGAGTATATGATCAAGCCGGGAAAAAGTTTGGGCAGCGTCGACAAAGTGGCGTCGTTTGCGATGTAAGCGGACGTGAAAAGCAGCGCCGCCTGCTTGCCGTGCAAATCCGCCAGCTCGGCTTCGAGCCGCTTGTGATAAACCGTGGTCCCGGAGATGTTCCGGGTCCCCCCCGATCCGGCTCCGGTCGCGGCCAGAGCCTCCCTCATCGCTTCCAGCACCACCGGATGCTGCCCCATTCCGAGGTAGTCGTTGCCGCACCAAACGGTGATGTTCTGCTTGCTCCCGTCCGGACGCGTCCAGACCGCATGCGGGAACTGGCCCTTGCAACGCTCGATATCGATGAAAGTACGATAGCGCCCTTCGTCATGCAGACGTTCAATCGCCTGATCCAGCAGCTTGTCATAGTTCACGAAGGTTTTCTCCAGGATCGAAGCGCAGCACAGCAATTGGGCGCAAAGTGCACCCCGGCTGTACTTACAGAAGCAAAAGGATTTATTCAATAACCGCACGCAGGACGGCATGTCGCAGTTTCGGCACGCGCCACACCATGACAAAACCTCGCTTTTCCCGCGAGTCCTCTGGACACCCGCAACCCGCCTGATACCGTTGTCGAACTCATGAGAGGAGGTTACCTGATGTCAGTAGAGGCCGTCCTGTCGCGTCTGGACAACGATATGCCACAGGCGCTGGAGCGTTTGTTCTCTCTGTTGCGAATCCCGTCGATCTCGACCGATCCCGCTTACAAATCAGACTGCAATGACGCCGCCGGCTGGCTGGTCGACGAACTGCGCTCGATCGGTATCGCCGCGGAAAAACGCGACACACCCGGACACCCGATGGTTGTGGGTCACGCGGACGGCCCGGGCCCGCACCTGCTGTTTTACGGCCATTACGATGTGCAACCGGTCGATCCGCTGGCGCTCTGGGACAACGACCCGTTTGATCCGCGCCTGGAAGAGACGTCCAAAGGGCCTGTATTGCGCGGACGCGGGACCGCTGACGACAAGGGCCAGCTGATGACGTTCGTCGAAGCCTGCCGCGCCTGGAAGGCGGAACACGGCAGTTTTCCCTGCAAGCTCACTTTTTTCTTCGAAGGCGAGGAAGAAAGCGGCTCGCCGTCGCTAGTGCCCTTCATGAAGCAAAACGCCGACGAGTTGCGCGCCGATCTTGCCCTGATCTGCGACACCGCGATGTTCGAAAGCAAGACGCCGGCCATCGTGACGATGCTGCGCGGCATGCTTCAGGAAGAGCTGACCATCACCGGTCCGGACAAGGATTTGCATTCCGGTTACTACGGCGGCATCGCGATGAACCCGATCCGCGCCCTGTCCACGGTGATCGCCGCGCTGCACGACGAAAACGGTCGCGTCACCATCCCCGGTTTCTATGACGGTGTAGAAGATATATCCCCTGAAATACGCCGCCAGTGGGACGCGCTCGGGTTCGATCATGCACAATTTCTTGCGGACGTTGATCTGAAAACCCCGGCGGGCGAGCAGGACCGGTCCCCGCTCGAGATGATCTGGTCGCGGCCAACCTGCGAAGTCAACGGGATCTGGGGCGGATACACAGGCGACGGGTTCAAAACGGTTTTGCCTTCGAAGGCCCACGCCAAAATCAGTTTCCGCCTCGTTGGCGACCAGGAACCGGAAGCCATCCGCGAAAATTTCCGGGCCATGGTGCGGGACTTGATACCCGACGACTGCTCGGTCGTCTTCAAAGCGCATGGCAGCGATCGCGCCTGTGTCGTCGACCCGCGTGATCCGCGCTTCGAACTTGCCAGACAAGCTCTGAGCACGGAGTGGCAGGTACCGGCGGCCTACATCGGTGGCGGAGGCTCGATCCCCGTTGCGGGACATTTTCAGGACATTCTCGGCACCACCCCGCTGCTTATCGGATTTGGCAAGGATGACGACGCGCTGCATTCGCCGAACGAAAAATACGATCTGGAAAGCTTCCGCAAAGGCGCGCGCAGCTGGGTTCGCATCCTGGCGGCTTTCAGCCAGAAACGGTGAGCGGCGGCGAGCCCCGAGAATGAGCCGCGTGAATCGGAAAGGAAACATTTGTGTTCGATGGATTTGATCGCGCAACTGTTCTCGCGAACGGTCAGCGGATACATTACGTGACCGCCGGTCAGGGCCCTGCTGTTCTGCTGCTGCACGGTTTTCCGCAAACGCATGCAATGTGGCACGCGGTGGCCCCTGAGCTTGCGCGGGATTACACGGTAGTGGCATCCGATCTGCGCGGTTACGGGACAAGCGGCAAACCGGAAGGCACCGAGGCCTACAGTTTCAGAGAAATGGCCAGGGATCAGGTGGAGCTCATGGCCGCACTCGGACATGCGCATTTTCATGTGGTCGGGCATGACCGGGGCGGTCGCGTCGCGCACCGGCTGGCACTGGACCATCCAGACAAGGTCTCCAGCCTCACGGTGATGGATATCGTCCCCACGCACCATCTGCTCGACAAGCTTTCAAAAGAGGTTGCCGCTGCATATTATCACTGGTTCTTTCTGGCACAGCCCTATCCCTTCCCCGAAAGGATGATCGGCCACGATCCCGATGCCTACTATGAAAGCTGCCTGCTCGGATGGGGAGCCGCGCGGCTCGACGACTTTCATCCGGATGCACTCTCCGCCTATCGCGCGGCGTGGCGCGACTCCGAGACGATCCGCGGGATGTGCGCCGATTACCGCGCGGCTCTCGACATCGACTTTGCACATGATGCGGCCGATCTGGGCCAGCTAGTCACAGCGCCGGCGCTTGTTCTCTATGGCGCGCAGGGCACCATGGACAAGGCTTATGATATCCCGGCGACCTGGGCGCCACGCCTGAAAGAAATGGAAGCCACCGCGATCCCGGGCGGCCATTTCTTTATCGACCAGTCGCCGAAAGAAACCCTTGCGGCGCTTCAAGTCTTTCTCGGCGCGCGGTAAGGGCATTGACCTGAAAAGCAAAAGCGCTCCCGTCAGGGGAGCGCAATTTTTTTAGCGGTGGCGCGGTTGACGGGGCTCGAACCCGCGACCCCCGGCGTGACAGGCCGGTACTCTAACCAACTGAGCTACAACCGCCCGCTGTGCACAAGAGGGCGACCCCTTGCGTTCCGCCGTAGTATTGCGGCCTCGCTACCGCGTCAAGCGGCACTTTGAATAATTTTGCCTCTTTTCCCGTTTTTCGGACACCGCGTTGCGCGCCATGTTCAGCGATCCGGCAAGGGAATGAATTCCTGATCGTCTCCGGGCGGAAGCCGGAAGCGTCCGTGCGCCCAGTCGCCTGCCCGCCAGGCTTCTTTCGCGGCGTCGATCTTGTCGCGTGACGAGGCAACGAAGTTCCACCAGATGTACCGAGACCCCTCCAGCGTCGCGCCGCCCAGAAGCATGAGGCGCGCGCCCTCATCGCCCGCAGTCAGGGAAAGCCTGTCGCCGGGCCGGAACACCATCATCTGCCCCGCTTCGAAAGTATCTCCCGCCACGCTGACCGACCCCGACAGCACGTATACGCCGCGGTCCTCATGGTCATCGGGCAACGGTATCCGGGCACCCGGTTCGAGCAGCGCATCGGCGTAGAATGTCTCGGAGAACACTTGCACCGGGGCGCGTTCACCGTAGGCAGACCCGAGTATCAGGCGGACACTTTTGCCCTCGCCTTCAAGGAGTGGCAGCGTGTCCTTTGGCGCATGCTCGAACGTGGCCGGTGCTTCTTCGGCCTGCTCCGGCAAAGCGACCCAGGTCTGGATACCAAAAAGATCATGGGGCTTTTCGCGGATGGCGCCGTCGGTGCGTTCGGAATGCGTGATACCGTGGCCGGCCACCATCCAGTTGACCGCACCGGGTTCGATCCACTGGTCGGTGCCAAGGCTGTCACGGTGATGTATCTTGCCCTTGTAGAGGTAAGTAACGGTCGCAAGACCGATATGCGGGTGCGGACGCACATCGATGCCTTTGCCCGTGACAAACTCTGCCGGACCCATCTGGTCGAAGAAAATGAAAGGTCCCACCATCTGACGGCGTGGCGCGGGCAAGGCACGCCTGACTTCGAAACCGCCGAGATCACGGGCCCGCGGTACGATTACGGTTTCGATTGCGTCGACGGCGTCTCCGATCGGACAGTCCGGATCAAGTGCTGGATTCCAACTCATTTTCAGGTCTCCTCAGGCTTGACTGATTAAATGAGAAGATAGTGCCGTGACCCCCAGATGCAATAACGCACAGAACTGGACTTCTGCGCACTTTGTGTTAGCAAACGCACATGGATCACCCGGACGTCGTGCAGTTTCTTGTCAAAAAAGCAGACTTGGCCGGAGGCTAATGTATAGCGCGTCGCGGTTCGCGATCGGTACTGGGCATTGGAGACTCGCTGATATCAGACTGCTTGGATAGCTGAGCCGCACATTCGATCATGGCACCGGCCTTTTCACTTCCGAGTGTCCCCGCCAGTTCAAAAGTTGCGAACTCTAGCAATCGGGATGTCAGACGCAAGGCCTCGACGCCGCGTCTTTCCGAGGGCAATTTCTGAACCTGACTGACAATGTACGCAAACAAATCATTGCTTGCCGCCTCGCCGATCTGTCCCGGATGCGCGAGCCTAGGCTTGATATCTCGCATTCGACCCGTCCTTTTCGTTACCGCACCCACCACTTGACTCGCTGACACAGAGTTTCTCTTGAAGAAAGTCAAAAATGTGTGGTGACAAGAAATCAGCGATAGTATGCCAATCCATCGCCGAAAAATCTGTCAGTATTCCTGTACTTGCTCTTCTGTCCGCTCGACGATCTTGCCGCTCAGGCCGCTGATGTTGCGGACGATGGCCTGCTCGGACTTGGGGTCGACCGCGCTGGTGACTTCATCCAGGACCAGCAGGCTGGGATTGCGGGACAAGGCCCGCGCGATCGCGATGCGCTGACGCTGCCCGCCGGACATCTTGCCGCCTTTCTCGCCCACCTCGCTGTATATGCCCTTGGGCATTTCCGCGACGAATTCCAGGGCGTCGGCAAGCTCGAGCGCCCGCATGA
>JASFFN010000167.1:0-5175 GCA_050124275.1 Roseobacter sp.
TGCACGGCTTTTCCGTTGCCATCACGCTTGCGCATATCGCCGCGGCCGGTTTCGTGCTCGTGCGGATTGCCCGGCTCTGACGTGACGCCAGCGGCCCGGTAGAGCCGGTCCGCTATTTCTTGTCTGTCTTGGCCGCCAGCTGCTCTTCGATCTGTGCCTGAACCGCGCCAGTCGCCGCGGCGCCAACCGCTTCGCGCTGATCTTCCGTCAACTCATGTGCGTCATCGACGCCCGGAATCGCGACGCGCACTTCGCGGCGGGCGAATTCGATCCCGTTTTCCTTGAATTTGTCGCGGACGCGATTGTAGATTTCCTTCCGCAGCGTGAATTGCGTGCCGGGCTTGGCCATGAATTTTCCGCGCATGACGATCCCGACATCGTCGAACTGGAACACACCCTGGCTTTTGAACGGTTCCAGAAAGTCGTCCTTGTAGAGGGGATCTTCCATCATTTCCGCACCGATCTGCTTGAAGATCTTCTTTACCTTGTTGGGATCGGTGTCAAAGGGCACCGTGAACATCAGTTTCATGATGACCCAGTCGCGGCTGAAATTCGTGACCTTTTCGACGCTGCCATATGGGATAGTGTGCACGTTGCCGCGGTGGTGGCGCAACTGCATCGAACGGATCGAGATTTTTTCGACGGTGCCCATGGTGCCGCCGACATCCACATATTCGCCGACGCGAAAGGCATCATCGATAAGAAAGAAAATACCCGAAACGATATCGGTCACCAGTTTTTGCGCGCCGAAACCGATGGCCAGCCCCAGAATACCGGCCCCCGCAAGAAGCGGCGTGATATCGATCCCGAGCGAGCCTACCGCCAGCAGCGCGAAAATCGTCGCAATGGCGATCTGCGCCGTAGCCCGCAACATCGGCAGAACCGTTGCCAGACGAGAACCGCCCACACCGCCAATTTCACCCGTTGCCTGACCGCCGGATGCAGCGGCGGAGCGCTCTTTCGCGAGCCTGCGGTTCACCCAGAGCGATACAGCTTCGTAGACGATGTAACCCACGACGCAGATGACGAGGAATTCCACCAGATCGCCCGCAAAACGCTCCCCCGCGCTTGCCGGTCCGAAATCGGCGAGGTTGATGTCCCACGCCCCGGCGATGATCAGAACGATCGCGCCGAACGCGAGGACGCGGCCGATCCGTATCAGGCTTCGTTTTGTCGATTTGTAGGCGCGCTCTGCTATGGGGCCTTCGCCGATCATGGGCGGTTGCAGATGTCGGATCAGCCCCCGGATCGCCGTGTCGATCAGCGGTGCCATAAGCAGCCAGAACATGGTCGTGTAATGCGGTGCCTTCAAAAGAAGCGCGATATTGCCGTAACCGGCCACAACCATCGCCAGCACCCAGGTCAGGGCGGTAACCGCAATCGCAAAGTAGGGGTACATCCTCGCAATGATTTCGTCATAGCCGGTCCGGTCGGGATCCCTGCCGCGCATCATGTCGACCAACCCGTCGCGGGCGGTCCATGCAATGACCGCGATATAAACGTGCACCGCCAGTGTCAGCCAGTAGCCGATGCTGGTTTCGATGTCGGGGCCGCCGAACTGCCGGTTGAAACCAACGATAAATAGCGTAATGCCGCCGAGCAGCCCCAATCCGATCAGATTGCGGTGCAGGTACTTGGCCCAGTGTTCGTCCACACTCAGAAGGCGTAAATCAGGCCGCCCCGGCGCAAGTGCGAAGCGGGACAAAGCGGCGATCAAACGCGGGATAATGATGATGTAGCGAACGGCGGGCGCCAGCACGGCAATTTGCTGCGACGTCAATATCGCCTCGCCAACGCTCCTTATCACTATGAAAAAAACCGTCAGACCTATGAGTTCGCGTGCGAGCCGCCGCGCAAGAAAACTCAACGTGCTTGTCAACGATTCGGTGTCGGGCGGTGCCGCCGTTCGCGTTCTGCGTTCGAGCAGTTTGACGACAACCAATTCGCAAATGTAACCGATTGCAAGAATGACGGCCAGCAGCCCGAACAAAAGAAGGATACCGCTGGACTCCATGGACGCATTGAAATTGGCAAAGACTTCCATCTGGCTGCTGAAGAGCACAGGCAGGCGGCGGACGGATTCCAGAACCGGCGTGTAGAATGCCTGCCATGTCTGCGACAGCGTTCGCCCGAGCGTGTCAATCTGAGGCGCGCCCGGTTGCTCTTGCACCGCCTCTGCATCAAGCCGTTCCAGCAGCAGCGACCGCACCTCGTCATCGGACATGCGCGCGACCATCTCTCTGACAGCTTCGGGGGACAAAGGAGTCGATTGTTCCGTCGCCGAGGCTTGGTTTTGCGATATGGGAAGCGCAACCTGCGCTGGTGCTTCGATCGCCGCAGAAAGCGACACTGCGAGGGCGAAGAGAATTACAGCCAGCTGGCGTCTCATGGGCGAACCTTTTTGGATTTCCTACGGGCGATCATCGAAAAGGCTGTGCGTGATGAATTGCAAGCGAAAAATTTTGACGCGTGCGGGTTAGTCTGCTCGCGGATTGTCCGAGATGCAGGTGAGTTGCAGAATTTTTCCTGTACTCTGCCTGACTACTTGAAGCGGCGCGTGTGAACCGGGTTCAGTCGCCGGTCGCGCCCAGGTAGCGATCGAAAAGATCACCGATGTCAACGCGCGCGCCGAGGCGCGCCGCCAGAAGGAATACGCCGCCGAGTTTGCGTTGCAGCAATAAGACGTCCATCGGCACCGGAGGCGGCACGAAACCGCTTTCCGCCAGCGCCATCCCATGTTCCTGCATGCGGCGTGACAATTCGGACATTTTGCTGAAATCGACGATCTCACTTTCCTGCAGCGCGTCGAAGGCAAGGCAAATCATGGCTGTGACCTGCTGTTTATGCTCCTTTCGGGTATCCGCTGCGATGAACCCGATCTCGGTTGCGACCTCGAGAAGCGCGTCAGTATTCGCCCGGCGCCCCGCCTGTATCAGGCGCCGGTACCGCGTGATCATTTCCGGTCCGATTGTGCGTGCCGCGCCGAAGTCGAGCAACACGATCTTGCCCGTCTGCGGCTGGTAGAGATAGTTGGCAAAATTCGGGTCGGTCTGCATCTGACCGAATTGAAACATCTCCTTCAGTGTCAGATCGATGAGGTTGCCGGCAATCCGGTCGCGCACCTCCTGACTTTCCCGCGCCGCGTCTTCGATCGGGCGCCCCTCGATGTACTGCATGGCCAGTATGGTCGGCGTGGACCAGTCGTCGTACAGCTCCGGAATTAGAAATCTTGCGTCATCGCTCAGCAATTGACCAAAAGTCGTCAGTTGCCGGCCCTCGCGCCTGTAATCTGTTTCCTCGTGCAGTTGTTTGCGTGCTTCCTCGAGATAGGGCGCGAGTTCGAAGCCCCTTGGCAGCAGGCCGGACATGCGCATCAATGCGCCCACATTCGCAACATCGCTGTCGATGCTCCTTGCAACGCCGGGGTATTGCACCTTGATCGCAAGGTCACGGCCATCCTTCAACTCGGCGCGGTGCACCTGACCGATGGATGCGGCGGCGATCGGCCGCACGTTGAACGTTCGGAAGGACTGCAACCAATTTGCCGGCCACTGGGCATTCAGAACCTGCTTGAGCTGCGCGGGCGGCATGAAATGAGCGTCATCGCGCAAGCGCGCCATGATTTGCGCCAGTTCGGGCGGCAGCACATCGCCGCTGTCCATCGACATCAACTGCCCGATTTTCATCGCGGCCCCGCGCATTTTGGCCAGTTGGTCCGCCACGCGTGTCATGTTGCCGGGGGTCAGCAGAAGATCACGCATGGACGGGCGCTGGCCCTGTCCCAGTTGGGCCAGACCATTGATCGCCATGTTGCCGGCGACGCCGGCGGTCATCGTGCTCAGTCGTCCCAGGCGGGCGATGCGGCTCGCCGGGACAGGCATGGCGCGGGTGTCGTCAATTTTCTTGTTCATCTCCGGGAAGTAGGCGTCTTTTGTCCAGTTGCAACGATGCCGGCCGATCGCTCCGGCTCTTGATTGCGGGCGTGCTTGTCCGACGTGTTGGGCGTTGCGGGATGGCGAGCGACAGGACGGTCTGTCAGTAGGGCGGGCCCAACGTGCGCATCCTGGCTCTTCGAGTTCAGCGATGCTGGCCAGAGCATCGTTGGCGGGAACGTGTCAGGCGCGGGCCCCTCTGCAGGTGACCCGCTTGGCCGGGCGCTTAAAAGCAACACACTGGAATCAAGTGAATTTCTGTCTTCACAGAGTGATTCGTTATTGCTAATGAGAATTCAATAAAAAAGAGCAGGCAGACAGGCAGATGAAAACGGGCTTTAGCGGCACGTTCGTGATCGCATGGTCTCAGACAGAAATAGACGGGCTTGAGTCAGCCCCGGTGAAAAACCTCGATGTGGGCGCCGCTTGGTGCTGGCGCGGTGACTGTGTGCGTGTAGATGGCCCGTCAGGCATTCTGCGGCTGGATCGTGCACAGGGGTCCGAGACATTGCGCAGGTGTGCGGCACGGATGGTTCAGCGCCTTGTCGGCGCGGCGCTGGACGGAAAAACCGGGCTGCAAGAGGTGGCGGAGAACCTGGATACAACGGACCTTGCGGACAGCAGTTTCATCATAACGGACGGTGCGCAAACCTATACGGTCACGCTGATCGATGTTGGCAGGGGATCGCAACCGCTGTTGATGTTTCTTGACGAACTGCCGCCCCGGGGTACCGAGCTGTGGGTTGTGCATCACACACTCGGCGCCCGCGTCGAGCATCATGACGGTCCGGAGAGCGGCGGGGTGATCTGCTTTACCCAGGGCACGGCCATCGCAACGCCGCTGGGTAACAGGCCCGTTGAAGAGCTGCGCGTGGGCGATCGGGTCCTGACGAAAGACAATGGACCGCAGCCGATCGAATGGATCGGCAGCCGGCGCATGACCGGAGCGCGCCTCTTCGCGATGCCAAGGCTGCGACCGGTCCGTATTCGCGCCGGTGCTCTGGGGATCGAGCGCCCCGATCAGGAGTTACTTGTCTCGCCCGAGCACAGGCTGCTTTTGTCAGGCGACGTGGCGCAGGATCTGTTCAATACGCGTGAAGTTCTTGTGGCGGCCAAGGACCTGATCGACGGCCGCCTCATCTGCACCGATGTGCAGGCGCGCGCGGTGACCTACATCCACCTGTTGCTGCCGGAGCACAACGTGCTCTGGGCCAACGGTGTGGCGACTGAAAGCTTTCATCCC
>JASFFN010000168.1:0-5160 GCA_050124275.1 Roseobacter sp.
GCGCATAGGCGCTGCATGTGGGTTGATAGCGGCAGTTGTGTCCTACCCACGGGCTGAAAATCAGCCTGTAGGCCCGGACCGGTAGGGACAGGACACAGGCGAGGGGCGTCATGCGTCGCTCTCATGCAGTTTTTTCAATGCCGCCCGCATGTCGCCCAGCAGTTTTTCAAACGGCAGATCCGCGGTCTTTTCAGCGCGGCCCACCAGCACGTAGTCAAAACCATCGCGCCCCAGGTCGGGCAAGCAGAGGCGCGCGATCTCGCGCAACCGGCGCTTGGCCCGGTTTCGTGCGACTGCATTGCCGACTTTCTTCGAGCAGGTGTATCCGACGCGGATGCCTTCAATGATGCCGCGGTCGCGACGGCGCTGCTGCAGGATGAATCCGCGTGTCGCGACGTGGCTTCCACGCGATGCACGCTGGAAGTCGCCGCGCTTTTTCAATGTCGACAAACGCAAAGAAACCGCCGCAGGCGCGTCCTCTTCGGCGACAGCGCCTGAGAGGGAAGCTTGCGGCGGCTTCATGACAACGTGGCGACCGGAACTGTCGCTCAGGCGCTGAGAGACTTGCGGCCCCGGACGCGGCGTGCATTGATGATCTTGCGGCCCGCTTTCGTCGCCATGCGCGCGCGGAATCCGTGGCGCCGTTTGCGCACAAGATTTGAAGGTTGATAGGTGCGTTTCATCGCTCCGTCTCCATGCTTTGTAGCGGCTCGCGCGGAATCAGCCGGCGCCCGCTGGTAATCGAAGCCCGTCGTCTAAAGTGCATCGGCTGACAAGTCAAACCCCGGCGACGAAAAATCACGCATCCTGTAACATTTGCCGCTGCCATGCGCAGGGATGTTTCAGTCGGCATCCCGTCGCCGTGGAAATTCATGGTTGCCGTCACACCCGATCAACGGCGCGTGAATGGTCTGTCGCAAGACCTTTCGAGCGGACATTTAGGTATCGATTGCAACCTACTGCCGGAAAGGCGACAGTGATGGCCGATATGACGCGAATTCCGAAAAGCAGGTGGACACGCCGCCTTCCGCTGTTGATTGTTCTGGCGACGGCCTTGATCGGCGCTATCTTTTTGAAAGATTATTTCAGCTTCGAGACCTTGCGCGATAACAGAGAACGTTTGCTCGCTTTCCGGAATGACAACTTGATCCTGACAATCTTCGCGTTTTGCGCCGCTTATGTGACCATCGTGGCTTTCTCCCTTCCCGGCGCATTGATGGCCACTCTCACGGGTGGGTTTCTGTTCGGCACGCTTGGCGGGTCGTTCCTGAGCGTGCTGGGGGCAACGACGGGAGCGACGCTCATTTTTCTGGCAGCGCGTCATGGATTTGGCGATCAGTTGAAGGCACGACTGGATGCGTCAGATGGAAAGGTGGGCAAAATTTCGAGAGGCATAGATGAAAATCAGTGGTCAATGCTTTTCGTGATGCGGCTGGTCCCTATCGTGCCCTTCTTTGTCGCAAATCTGGTGCCGGCGTTCCTGGCCGTACCTCTGCACCGCTATGTCGTGTCGACCTTTCTGGGTATCATCCCTGGTTCACTGGTGTATGCGTCTGTCGGCGCCGGTTTGGGAGAGGTTTTTGCCTTGGGTGCGACACCAGACCTGAGTGTCATTTTCGAGCCGCAATTCCTGCTCCCCTTGCTCGGGTTGGCGCTTTTGTCACTCATGCCGGTTTTCGTGAAAGCCGTGTCGGGAAAGAACCAGTTGTAAAATGGACAGACTGAAAACAGATGTGCTCGTGATCGGCGCCGGGTCGGGTGGCCTGTCGGTCGCGGCGGGCGCGTCGCAGATGGGTGCCGACGTCGTCCTGCTGGAAGGCCACGAGATGGGCGGGGATTGCCTGAATTACGGCTGTGTCCCGTCCAAGGCGTTGATCGCCAGTGGAAAAGCGGCCTATGCGCAGCGACACGGGGCACCGTATGGCGTGGTCGATGCGCCCGGTCTGTCCGATTACGCGGCGGCAAAGGATCATGTGCGGGACGTGATCGCGCAGATCGCACCCGTCGACAGTCAGGAGCGTTTCGAAGGCTTGGGCGTAAAGGTGATCCGTGAGTTCGGCCATTTCATCTCTCCGACAGAAGTGCAGGCGGGCAAGACCGTGATTACCGCGCGCCGCGTCGTCGTCGCGACCGGATCCACGCCCTTTGTCCCGGACATACCGGGACTGGAAACCGTCCCTTATGAGACAAACGAAACACTCTTCGATCTGCGCGAAAAACCCGATCGTCTCATCATCATAGGAGGCGGACCGATCGGCATGGAAATGGCGCAGGCCCATGTTCGGCTGGGGTGCGATGTGACGGTGGTGCAGCGCGGACGGGCCTTGCCAAAAGACGATCCGGACCTCGCCGCCGTGGTTCTCGACAGCCTGCGTGCCGAGGGTGTCGTGATCGAAGAGAATACCGATGCGGTTGAAGTCAAAGGGAAGGCTGGCGACATCGAGGTGGTCCTTGCCGACGGCCGAAGCGTGCGGGGCTCGCACCTGCTTGTTGCCGTGGGGCGCAAGCCAAGCGTGGAAAAACTGAGACCTGAGGCCGCAGGCATCAAAACCACGTCGCGGGGGATCGCTGTTGACGACCGTTTGCGCACGAGCAACAAGAAAGTCTACGCGATCGGCGATGTCGCAGGCGGTATGCAATTCACGCACCTTGCCGGCTATCACGCAAGCGTGGTTATCCGCTCGATCCTGTTTGGCCTGCCGTCAAAGGCAAGAACCGCGCACATACCGTGGGCGACGTACACAGACCCCGAGCTGGCACAGGTGGGTCTGACGGAAGAGCAGGCGCGCAAGACCCATGGGTCGCGTGTGGAAGTCGTACGGTTCAAATACGACCATAACGATCGGGCGATCGCCGAGCGGAAAACGCAGGGTTTTATCAAGGTAGTGGTGGTTCGGGGGCGTCCCGTAGGTGCCTCGATTGTTGGCGTTCAGGCTGGCGAGCTCATCAGCCTCTGGGCGCTTGCGCTGGCCAACGGACTGAAGATGAGCCAGATCGCAGCCATGGTTGCGCCCTATCCGACGATCGGAGAGATAAACAAACGGGCGGCGGGGGCATACTTCAGCCCGCGGCTTTTCGACAATCCAAGGATCAAGCAGGTTGTAGGGCTTGTCCAGCGCTATCTGCCATGAAATTTTAGATCATGTTCAATTCGCTTTCAGGTCGTCTGCTTGTTCTGACAACCGTCTTCGTGATGCTGGCGGAAGTCCTGATCTTTGTGCCTTCCATAGCCCGGTTTCGGGAGGATTACCTCAACAACAGGCTTGAGCGTGCGCAGATCGCGTCGCTGGCATTGCTGGCGGACGACATGATCGACAGCGAACTCGAACGGGAATTGCTGGAAAACGCGGGAGTGTTCAACGTCGTCTTGCGCCGCGACCAGATGCGCGAGCTCATGTTGTCGTCGGACATGCCTCGGAGCGTGACCACAACTTTCGACATGCGCAACGACAACGCTCTGATTCTGATCAGAGATGCGATCCTGCGTTACATCTCTCCCGAAAACGAGATAATCAGAGTGATAGGGGCGCCGGTGCGCGACGCGGGGCTACTGATCGAGATCACGATGGAAACGCAACCGCTGCGTATGGCGATGATCGATTACGGCGTCCGCATTCTGGTCCTGTCGGCGGTCATTTCGATCATCACCGCGAGCCTGCTTTTCGTTGCCATGCGTGCATTGTTGCTGAAACCCATCAAGCGGGTCGTGATGGACATGCAAAACTACACGGAAGCCCCCGAAGACGCGCGCAGGATCATCTTGCCCTCCGCAAGTGTCACGGAACTGCGCGAGGCCGAAGAAGCGTTGCAGAAGCTCGAGACCGACCTGACACAGGCGCTGCGCCAGAAAGACCGGCTTGCGCAGCTTGGCAGCGCCGTGAGCAAGATCAGCCACGACCTGCGCAACATGCTGACAACGGCACAGCTTTTTACCGACCGGATTGAAATGAGCGAGGATCCGACGGTCAAGCGGATGGCACCGAAACTGGTCGGATCCATAAGGCGAGCTGTCCACCTGTGCGAAAGTACGCTCGCTTTTGGCAGGGCGGAAGAGCCAAGCCCCACGCTCACAATGCTCGAGCTGCGCGCTCTGGCAGAGGAAGTGATCGAGAGCGAGTTGCTTGCGATTGAAGATGTCGATGTGCGCTTCGAATGTGATGTGCCGCAGGCCATGATGGTGCGCGCGGATCCGGAGCAGTTGTATCGTGTTCTCGCAAACCTGGTGCGAAATGCGCGGGAAGCGATCGCCACCGCAGGAGAACCAGGCGCCGTGAAAATCGCCGCAAGGGAAGACGGCTCTGCGTGGTGGATCGATGTGAGCGATACCGGACCGGGCCTTCCCGCAAAGGCGCGTGAGCACCTTTTTACGCCTTTTCAGGGTGGTGCCCGCAAAGGCGGTTCCGGGCTTGGACTTGCAATTTCAGCCGAACTGATTCGTGGGCACGGAGGCAGGTTGACGCTTGCCAGGTCGGATGCCTCCGGTACGTGCTTTACCATTTGTCTGCCAAAAGGGGTCGGCACGGTGATACCGCGTCACGGACAGGAACTCGGCTGATATGTGCACCTTCAGTCCGTGTTTCTCAATGTCGGGCGATCGCCGGACATACCGCGATTACAAAAGTTCGTCTTTGGGCTTGCATAAACGACGTCCCGGCACTAAACCCCGCGGTCAGTGGACCGATAGCTCAGCTGGATAGAGTACTTGACTACGAATCAAGGGGTCGGGGGTTCGAATCCTCCTCGGTCCGCCACACCCCATTGATTTTATTTGGAATTCTGATTCCTGTTGAGTTTCGCCCCTAACCTGCCCCTAAATCTGTCGCGCTGCGAACGCGTTTGCTGTTTGAAATCGTCCGGATTGGACACCCCCGCCCCCCGGCTATAGTCCGCAAAAGCGGCGACAGCCGCTGCCCGACACACGCACAAAAATTGCGCTGAAAAAAGCAATTGGACAGAATGTCCGGTTTCGGTTGCCCGGTGGAGCACACTTCAATCCTGCAATTTCACGCGAGGATTTATCGCACTCTCGAAGCAAAATCGGGAAAGCGGTCCTTCGCTGCAGACGGCTTTAACGTCTCAGTTGCGGACGAAGCTGTCATTCAATTCTCGGGACGCCGGTGAGCGGCAAGCACAAAGACGGCCCGACGGGTCAGCTTACTC
>JASFFN010000169.1:0-5142 GCA_050124275.1 Roseobacter sp.
AGACTGACGATCAGCATGTTCGGCGGCGATTGCTGCAGACCGATCGCTTGCCTCAGGATAGACAGAACCGTCACCAGAAATGGAAAACAGGTGACCATGATCGCCAACCCCGGCGCGAGGCTCAAAGCTGTTATCAGTAACAGCAGTTGAACGGTGGTCGCACTGATCGTGCCCTGATCTCCCAAAGAAATCGAGATATCCTGCGCGGATCCGATCGATGGCAAGAAAAGCAGCACGACCAGCAACCATGCTGAAAACGGCCTGAGCACGAGACTAGAATCCTGATTTCAGGTCTGCTACTTCCGTCAAGCGCACGATCAATTGGCCCGCCGAGCCGTCCTCTTTTTCTTCCAGCATACCGCGCGCGATGAGGCGGTCCCCGATGTAGAGGTCGACCGGATCGTCAACCGATTTATCGAGGACCAATACCGCGTTTTCGGAGAGTCCGATCAAATCCCGAATTAACGGGCGGGCTTTTCCCACCGACACGGTTATCTCAATCGGCACCGTCGTGAATGGATTGGCCCTGCTTGTCGTTCCGCTGGTTTCAACGTCTGGCGTATCCATTTCAACTCTCCTGTGCCGACTCGTGGAAAAACGCGCGCATCGCCTTGGATGCTTCATCAATCAGCATGTCCAGATTGATTTCAGTCTCATTCTGCCCGAGCCGGATGAAGGCCTGACCTTCGCCCAAAGTTTCTTCCCCGATCAACTCGAACGGTACCGGTACTTTGTCGTTCAAGATTTCCAGAACAGCCTCGAGATTCCGCGGCGCGACAACGATCTTGACCGGTTTGTCGGAGTCGTCACTCAACACGAGGTTTATCTGTTCCATGATGTGAACGCACAAAGACTGGCTGACCGTCTGCGGAAGCAGTTTGCCCATTATCCTGGCAATGGCGGGTTCAAGAGATGTTGTCAGCTTCGTCAGCGCTTCGTGATAGGTGAAGGACATGTCCAGAAGGTTCTGACTGAGGTCCGCCGTCAATTTTTCTTTTTCGTTCGCCTGCGCTTTGGTTGCGTCATCCCAGCCTGCCTGGTACCCGGCCTCAAAAGCCTGCAACTTCTGGTCTTCTATGGCCTCCGCGTCCTCTGCCTCGGCTTTCTTCGGCGACGATTTCGACCCCCCGAAGTTTCGGTATCGATGTGATACTGACACTAGACGCTCTCCTCTTTATCTTCCAGCCAGCTCCGCAGGATCTCGACTGTCTCTTCCTGGCGCTCACCAATCATTGACCTGAGGCGATCTACCGGATCATCCGAAGTTGGCCGCTGAATGCCCAATGCCGGCACCCCTCCGGCGTCATCGGCGAAGTCCGAAATGACGGGCAACTCCGGCAACTCGAATTCGCCGGTTTCCAAATCATCGTTGGCGCCCCGCATGTCCGGGATATCAGTTGATCCGGGCGGCAAAGCGGGCACATCCGGCATGTTTGCAACTGCATTGTTCGAAAGCAGCGGTCGAACGACAAACAATCCAAGGATGACCGTCACCAATGCGAGAACAGCCATCTGGATTGCGGACATCAAATCGAGATGCAGACCATCGAACACCGAAGCACCGACTTCGGTGCCCTGCGGAGCAAGGGTCAGCAACCCCATCGACTTTATCGTTATGATGTCTCCCCGCGCCTCATCAAAGCCGACGGCAGACGCGACGAGATCCCGCAGCGCGTTCAATTCCTCTTCTTCCCGCGGCACAAATGTTTCAACGCCGTTTTCGTCCAGAACCGGTGCCTCGTTGACGAGTACCGCTACGGTAATGCGTTTCACCGCACCGGGAGCGCGGACAATCTCACGTTCGGTTTCCGACACTTCGTAGTTGATGCGCTCTCGCGTTTCATTGTTCTGCGATGAGCTGTTTTCGCCTGCGCCGCCTTCTTCGTCGGGCAGATTGGACGCGATGGTGACGGCCTCACCCCCCGCTTCCGAAGAAGACGTATTGCGTTCCTCTGTATCCGTGCTGATTGCAACGCGGCTTTCCGGGTCAAAAATTCGCTCCCGGATGGCTTCACTTTCACTTACGGTATCGACACTTACTTCGACGACCGCGTTTCCAAACCCGACCCGGGCTTCAAGCAATCGCTGGACCCGTGCTTTCAGGACATCGGCTTTGTCTTCGCCACCGTTTGCGGGTACGGCTTCCTCGGAATTCCCGATCAGAGCTCCATTGGCATCGATGACGGCCACGTCCTCGGCGGCCAGTCCGGCCACCGCTGATGAAACGAGGAAACGGATCGCCTTGGCCTGCTGCGGCGAAATCGCCGCGCCCGTCGGCGTGACCGAAACCGATGCTTTCGGCGTCACGCCGCGCTGGAACGGATTGGAACCCGAGTTCGCGATGTGCACTCTGGCCAGAGAGATATGCGGGCTGGAAACGATGGTTCGGGCCAGCTCACCCTCTTTGGCTCGCCAGTAGGCAGCGTCGAACATCTGGGATGTCGTGCCGAAACCTGAGAGGGAATCAAGAAGTTCGTAGCCTTTGCTGGAACTGGACGGCAAGCCTTCACTCGCCAATGTCATGCGAAGCTCATCACGCTGGCTGGCATCGACAAAAATTGACCCGCCACGGACTTCGAACACCGCGCCGCGCTGTTCGAGCGCCCGAACGACCTCGCCCGCCGCACCATTCTCAAGGCCAGCGTAAAGCAACGTCATATTCGGAGACGTCGCCATGCGCGACATGGCAAGTATCGCGAAAAACATCGCCCCGGTGGCCAAAGCCACAATCACCTGCCTGCGCAGCGGTAGACCGGTCCAAGCTGATACGAGTTGTTGCACTATTGCCTCCGTCCGGTCGAACTTTCTGTTCAACGGTTTCGTCAGCAATGAACGATCAGCCTTAATAATCGGTTAGTGCAAATGCGTCTATACGAAGTTTTGTAAACAGCAATGAGACGGACATGACCGACGCAGCGACAGAAGAAAGCTCTGACAGTCCAAAAGCCGGTAAGGCGCCTTTGCTTGTAGGCCTTGCACTCGCCGCTCTTGGCGGCACCGGCGGCTTCTACGCGGTGCATCAGGGGTTGATCCTGTCCCCCGAATCGAACACGCAGCAGGCGGAGCCTGAAAAATCTGCAAGTGCCTACAAAGACATCGCCTTCGTGCCGCTGGAACCGCTTAGCATTTCCTTGCCGCGCGCCAGCCGGTATCAGCACCTCCGCTTCAGAGGCGAACTTGAAGTATCGCATGCCCACGAGGCCGAGGTGCAGAAACTGGTGCCTCGTATCATCGACGTACTCAACAGTTACCTGCGCGCCGTGGAGGTATCCGACCTTGAAGACGCATCCGCGCTGACACGCTTGCGCTCCCAGATGTTGCGCCGTGCGCAAATCGTAACCGGTCCCGGACGCATCGATGACCTGCTCATCATGGAATTCGTACTGAACTAGGAAGCTATCATGGATATTATTGCAGATATTTTGCTGGCAGCGGGCGCGACAGGCGCCGGGATCTACTGTTATGTTCTCGGACGCCGGCTCAACCGGTTCAACGATCTCGAAAATGGCGTTGGCGGGGCGGTAGCGGTTCTGTCCGCTCAGGTTGACGACCTGACAAAGACGCTGTCGGCTGCCCGGAACACCGCATCGATTTCGGCGGAAACTCTGACGGAGCTGACGGTCAGAGCTGAAGCGATGTCTCAACGCCTCGAACTGCAGATGGCGTCGCTTCACGATATTCCGTCGGCGACTGCCCAAAACCAGACGCACGAACCCGTGGCAGCCAGGCAGACAACGGCCGAACCCATGTTCATGAGACACCGTGTGTCCGAAGGGAAACGGATATGAAAAAGAAACTGGTGTTTGGCAGGAACGGGCGCGGATCGACGCTGATCATTTGCAGTCTGCTGTTGGCGTCGGCCGCGATTAGGATTGGCGGGGAGGCAGGTAAAGCGGTCGCGATCGAAAGTCCTTTTCCGGCGGTTCCGGCGCAGACCGCGCACGCCGGAGAGCCTGCCGCAGAAGTCGACCGTGAGGGCATTCAGCAAATGCTCAGGGCCTTTCAAGAACGCGAACAACGCATCAAGCAGCTCGAGCGACAAATTGAAATTCGAAAAAAAGCCCTCGCGGTCACCGATCAGGAAGTTTCCCGTCGACTTGCAGCACTGGAAAAGGCAGAAGAATCGCTGCGTTCAGTCCTGGCGATCGCGGACAGTGCAGCTGAAGATGACCTGGCGCGTCTTACATCCGTCTACGAAAACATGAAGCCAAAAGAAGCCGCTGCACTTTTCGAGGAAATGGAACCCATGTTTGCCGCGGGCTTTCTTGGGCGCATGCGCCCGGACGCAGCAGCGGAAGTGATGGCGGGCCTCGCGCCAAAGACCGCCTACACAATCAGCGTCATTTTGGCGGGTCGGAATGCTCAGGCGCCGAAGCAATAGATCGCGAGACGGTTTTTTAACCTCCTTTTGGCAGTATGTCCCGGCAATAGGCGATGGGGAAAACTATGATCGGCATAGTTGGCGTTATTACGGTTTTCGCGATGGTGTTCGGTGGATACCTCGCGGCTGGCGGGAAAATGGGCATTATATTCAAGGCCCTGCCCTTTGAATTGACCATGATCGGGGGGGCCGCGATCGGTGCGTTTCTCATCAGCAATGATGGGTCTGCGATCAAACAAACCGCGCGGGACATAACGAGAGTGTTCAAAGGCCCGAAATGGTCGAACGAGGACTACAGAGACCTGCTTTGCCTGCTGTTTGAGCTTATCCGACTGGCGCGGCAAAATCCTGTTGCGATCGAAGAGCATATCGAAGCGCCAGCGGAATCTTCAATTTTCTCAAAATATAACAAAATCTTGAAAGATAAGGAGGCGATCGCTCTGATCTGCGACACGCTCCGGTCTGCATCGATGAACTACGACGATCCGCACCAGGTCGAGGAGGTCTTGGAAAAACGCATGGAGGCCAATATGCAGCATGCACTGCACTCCAGCCACGCACTTCAGACCGTCGCCGACGGTCTGCCGGCACTGGGTATCGTCGCGGCCGTGCTGGGCATCATCAAAACGATGGGATCAATCGACCAGCCGCCGGAAGTTCTGGGAAAATTGATTGGGGGTGCCCTCGTCGGAACTTTCCTCGGCGTTTTTCTGGCTTACGGTTTTGTCGGTCCGTTCGCCGCCAAGGTCAGAACCGTTACC
>JASFFN010000170.1:0-5128 GCA_050124275.1 Roseobacter sp.
GAGCGGCAGAATCCCGATGAACAGAAGCGCCAGCAGCGATCCCGGCTCGGGTCCGGCAAAGGGCAATAGGCCGTAAAGGTTCATGATGGAGGTCGGATCGGGGGCGCTGAGATCCTGGAAAGGTCCAAAGAATGGCGCGTGGCGCAACTCGATCGTTACGAAGATCACCTTGTAGAGCGAAAAGAAGATCGGAATTTGCAGCAGGATCGGCAGACAGCCCGCCGCCGGATTGACCTTTTCCTTCTTGTAGAGGTCCATCATGCCCTGTTGCAGTTTCTGCCGGTCGTCGCCGGCTTCTTCCTTGATCTTCTCCATTTGCGGCTGAAGTTCTTTCATCTTGGCCATGGACACATAGGATTTGAATGCCAGCGGCAGCAAAACCGCCTTGATGATCAGTGTCAGCCCGATGATGGCCCAGCCCATGTTGCCAATGATCTGGTTGAGGTAGTGCAGCAGCCAGAAGATGGGTTTCGTCAGGAAAAAGAACCAGCCCCAGTCGATGCTGTCGATGAAACGGTCAACGCCGGCGGACTGGTATTCGCGGATCGTCTCCCACTCCTTCGCACCGGCAAAAAGCTGCGTGGTCGCCGTGATCGAGGTTCCGGGCGCCACTGTTTGCGCAGGCAGCACTGTCTCCGCCTGATAAATGTCGCGGCGTTCGTCGTATTTGGCGACGGATTTGAAACTGGTCCCGGGCGCGGGAATGAGCGTTGACATCCAATAGTGATCGGTAAAGCCGATCCATCCGTTCTGCCCGACCTGTGTGACCTCCGCACGCGCGCCTTCTCTTTCCGAAAAGGCGAAGTCGGGCATGTCGCTCCAGTCGGTTTCGGTCAGTTCGCCGTCCGCCATGGCGACGACGCCTTCGTGCAGGATGAAGAAATTCTTCAGATCGTTGGGTTCGCTGTGCCGCGCCAGAATGCCATAGGGCGCCATGCTCACCGGTGCATCGGCGGTGTTGGCAACCGATTGTGTGATCGAGAACATGTAGTCGTCATCGACTGAGATGGTGCGCGTAAACGTGAGGCCCGCGCCATTGTCCCATGTCAGGGTGATCGGGCTTTCGCTGCTGAGAGTGTCTCCCGCCGTGAGCGACCATTCAGTATTGGGCCCCGGGACAGCCGCGGGATCGACGCCGGCACCGGCCGCCCAGCCATAAAGTGCGTAATAAGCGTCCTCGGTTCCGACCGGAGAGAGCATTGTCACGATCTCGGCGTCGTCTTCCTGCGTAACGCGATAGTCCTTGAGCGACAGATCATCGATGCGGCCGCCCAGCAGTGAAATGGAACCGCTCAGGCGGTCCGTTTCGATGCGAACGCGCGGCGCATCGGCCAGAACCGTTTCGCGCGTCTGTGTATCGGTGGTAGTGGCTGGTGTGGTCTCGGTCACCGAGGGCAGCGTACCGGTCGTGGCTTCGGGGGTCAGCGCGGTCGACCCATCCGCCTCGAGCGGCATCTCGGGTTCGGGGGGCGGAAACAGAATGAACCACACCAGAATCACCAGGAAACTGAGAGCTGTTGCAAGAATGAGGTTCTTGTTCTGATCGTCCATCGGGACCGCCACCTGATCTGTTCAATTCCAGCGTGGTTCAACAGAGTGTGACCCGAAAGGTCAAGTGGATTCGGGGAAATTTAAGACGTCTGCTTCGGTTCGTCGCTTGCGGTGCCGGATCACTGTTGACGGGCGACAGCCTGCGAAACGACGGCATCGCTTGGGGCCGCGTTACTATTTCACTCAGGTCTTGTTACCGAGAATCTTCGGTGTGTTCCGCAGTTTCGCATTGTGGTTCGTCATCCAGTCGAGGGTCTGATCAAAGGGCATAGGTTTTGCGATTCCGAAACCCTGTACATGGTTGCACCCGAGCTGAGCCAGCAGGGCATGCTCGCCGACGGTTTCAACCCCTTCGGCAAGGGTCTCCACCTGCAATCGCTCCGCCATGGTCAGTATCGCGCTTATCATCCTCTGCTGCTCCGGATCGCGATCCGCCTTGATTACAAAAGACCTGTCTATCTTGATGCGGCTGACGGAAAACCGCCGGATCGAAGCAATGGATGCATGGCCGGTGCCAAAGTCGTCAAGATCGATCTGGCAGCCGATGTCGCTCAGGCCCCTGATGTTTCTGGTGACCGTGTCATCCGGCGCACTTGCGACCACTGTTTCGAGCACTTCCACCGCAAGGCGTTCCGGCGCAAGGTCGAAACGATCCAGCTCCCACTTGATTTTTTCGACCAGCTTGGGGTTGTTGAGCTCGGGACCGGCAAAGTTCACACCTACCTGCGGAACATTGATGCCCGCGTTGTCCCAGGCTTTCAATGCTGTAAAGGCATGATAAATCATAACTTCCGCCAGCCTCTCCAGCATCCCGGCTTCTTCGATTGCAGGCAGGAAGGCGGCAGGCGGCACCATTCCGCGATTGGGATGGTTCCAGCGGGCGAGCGCCTCGAACCCTGTCACGAGGCCTGTGTCGGTTGAAATCTGCGGTTGGAACCAGGGTCGGATTTGCCCGCGTTCCAGGGCGAGGGCAACTTCCTCCCGCAATTCCGCTCTTGTCTGGGATTTCTGCCGCATCTCGTCCGAATAGGCGCGTATGGAACCGGGGCCATTGTGTTGTGCCTCAAGCAGGGCATGCCCGGCCGACTCCAGCCAGAATTCGCTGGTTTTCGTAACCACCCGGACTTGCTGGGAAAACCCAATGGATCCCGTTACGTATACCGATGTTCCATCCAGGGAAATGGGCTCCTCGATGGCTGACTGCATCCGTCCGGCCAGTTGAATACACAACTCCAGATCAAGTTGCTTGACCGGTGACAGGCAGACCGAGAAGCGTCCGTCGCCAATCTGACAGACCGCGTCTTCGTCTCGCATCACCGACGCCAGCCTTGCGCCCGACATTTCCACGATCCGATCGGCGGCGGCATGTCCATAACGGTCCACCAGGTCCTTGTAATCATCCAACTCAATTTGAAAAATTGCCGACCTCAAGCCTTTTGAACGCGTTTGCGCAAAGATCTGCTGTACGACGACATTGAACCCGTCGCGTCCGATCAATCCAGCGACGGCGCTGCGCGTCAAGGGGTTGACCTCCGCAGCCCGACCCGAGGCCAAGAAGGCCACGAGGATAGGAAATACCATTGCGCCGATCAGTAAGAACAGCTCACCACCGAGCCAGACCATGCCCAAGCAGATGGCTGGTAAAAACGCGACGCAGAAGGGGCTGAAAACCAGCTTCGCCATCAGGCTGCGGATTTTACGGATCGCTGCTGCCGGTCTTTCTGGCATACTGTTACCTCGCGCGACATCTACTGGTACCGATGTTGGCGCAACACTACACCGCAATCAGTATTGCGGCGGTTAACAGGATTCAGAACGCGCAAATGCTTTGAATAAAAATCGCCCTATTTCAGTGACAATCCGTTAAAATCGAAAAGCTTCGGGTCGAGCAGGTGCGAGGGCCGCGCGTTCATCAAGGCCCGGAACATGACCTGACGCCGACCGGGGCTGTTTCTTTCCCAACCGTCAAGAATGGCCTTCACCTGTTGACGCTGGAGGCCATCCTGGCTGCCGCAGAGATCACAGGGGATAATGGGATAGCCCATGGCACTGGCGAACCTGGCACAATCGGTTTCGGCGACATGTGCAAGCGGGCGGTAGACGAAAAGGTCGCCCTCCTCATTCACCAGCTTCGGCGGCATCGTGGCGAGACGGCCGCCATGAAAAAGGTTCATGAAGAACGTTTCCAATATGTCGTCCCGATGGTGCCCCAGCACCACAGCGGAACATCCTTCCTCGCGTGCGATCCGGTACAGGTGCCCGCGCCGCAGCCTCGAACACAGAGCGCAAAACGTGCGCCCTTCGGGCACTTTGTCCACCACCACCGAATAGGTGTCCTGATATTCGATACGATGCGGAACGCCCATTTTATTCAGAAACGCAGGCAGAACCGTTGCAGGAAAACCAGGCTGCCCCTGATCGAGATTGCAGGCGAGGATATCCACCGGCAGAAGGCCGCGCCATTTCAACTCGTACAGTACTGCCAGAAGCGTGTAGCTGTCCTTGCCGCCGGACAGGCAGACGAGCCATCGGGCACCTTCTTCGATCATCCCGTATTGTTCGATAGCCTCGCGCACGCCGCGCACGATGCGTTTGCGCAGCTTTCGGAACTCGGTAGTCTTGGGCGCACCGGCAAAGAGCGGGTGAATATCGTCGCTGCTGTCGAGCATTTTGCTATCCCGATGTTTTGGCCTCAAGTCTATACGTGCACACGAAATGAACCAAAAGCCTTTTGACACCGTAGACATACCAGAAGGAAAGAGGAAAAATGCTGCGTTGTCTTCTGATCTTGGCGTCGCTCGCGCTCGTGGGATGTGTTGGGAAACCGACGCTCGATGCTCCCAAATTGTCGGACAGGGAGTTCAATCTCGAAGAGTTCTTTGACGGCGAGGTCGTTGCAAGTGGCCAGTTTCAGGATGTTTTCGGCAATGTCCGCCGCCGCTTCGACGTGTCGATCAGCGGCACATGGGACGGCGAAACGCTAAAGCTGGTCGAGGATTTCTCTTACGCGGACGGCACGTCCGAGCAGCGGATATGGACGTTGCAGAAAACTGGTCCGCAATCCTGGGTCGGGAGTGCCCCCGGCGTGATCGGTCGGGCAAGCGGTCTCGAGGATGGCGACACGTTCAACTGGGCCTATACCATCGACCTGCCCGTGCCGGACGGCACGCTGCGCGTCACTTTCGATGACTGGATGTGGCAACTTGGCGAAAAGCGCGTGCTGAACCGCGCTTACATGAAACGGTACGGGATAAACATCGGCGAGGTCATCATTTTCTTCGAAAAGAAGACCTGAGCGGCATTCAGTCCTCGCGATGCAGATCCGGGACCGGGTCGTAGCCGCTTTTCCCCCACGGATGGCACCGGCCAATGCGGCGTGCGATCAGCCAGGCGCCCCGCAAGCCGCCATGTTTCTCCAAGGCCTCGAGCGCATAGGCGCTGCATGTGGGTTGATAGCGGCAGTTGTGTCCTACCCACGGGCTGAAAATCAGCCTGTAGGCCCGGACCGGTAGGGACAGGACACAGGCGAGGGGCGTCATGCGTCGCTCTCATGAAGTTTTTTCAATGCCGCCCGCAT
>JASFFN010000171.1:0-5124 GCA_050124275.1 Roseobacter sp.
ACGACGATGAGGGTAGGAGCCGAATGCGGCATCATGGTGGCCAATCGGTGGTCATTCAGGAGCGACCGATGTCGTTTTGTTGGATCAGGACTTGTAGGGATCGAGCGAGGCGCGGAGACCGTCGCCGAGGAAATTGAAGGCCAGAACGACGAAAATGATCGGCAGCATCGGGATCGCCGTCCATGGATAGATCTCGATCGAGGCGAGGTTCTGTGCATCGTTCAGCATCACACCCCAACTGACCGCCGGTGCCCGCAGGCCGAGACCGAGGAAACTCAACGCGGTTTCGCCCAGGATCATCGCCGGGATCGACAGCGTCGCGGACGCAATCAGGTGCGACATGAAATTGGGCAGCAAGTGTTTGCGGATCACGCGCCCCGGTTTCGCCCCCATCATCTCGGCGGCCCGCACGTATTCCTCTTCCCGAAGACTGAGAAACTTGGCGCGGACCGCGCGCGCCAGACCCGGCCAGTCGAGAATGCCCAGAATGATGGAGATGATGAAAAAGACGGATACCGGGCTCCAGTTCGATGGGACGGCTGCGGAGAGCGCGAGCCACAAGGGCAGTTCCGGCAACGAGCGGAGGATCTCGATCACGCGGTTGATGAACCAGTCGATATTGCCGCCGAAATATCCTGCGATCGCCCCGAAAAAGATGCCCAGAACGAAGGACACCGTTATACCGATCAGTCCGACTGTCAGCGATAGTTGCGCGCCGTAAAGAATGCGGCTGAAGACGTCCCGCCCGAGCCTGTCCGACCCCCAGAGAAAAACTGTCGCTCCTTCGGGCGCGCAAAACAGATGTGTATCGGAGCGGACAAGGCCGAACAGTTTGTACTCTGCGCCCTCGCAGAAAAACTCCAGCGGCATCGGTGTTGTTTCGTCGGTCTCGTAGCTCCAGCGAAAGTTGACCAGATCAGCCGTCGCATCAATGGCGTAGACGTAAGGCCCGATGAACTGCCCCTGATGCCAGAGGTTGATGGACTGCGGGGGGGCGTAGAGATAATCGGCGCTCCGCTCGTTCGGCGTATAGGGTGCGATAAAACCGGCAACGGGCAGGACGAGATAGCAGATCAGCAGGAAGATACCCGAGATGAGGCCCAGCTTGTGGCGTTTGAACTTGCGCCAGGTCAGAAGCCAGTTCGGCGCATCCATGTCGGAGCGCTCCAGCGCGCTGAGGTCCACGTCATCCGAGTACGGGGCCTCGTCGATGTAGCGTCCGTCCGGTAGCTGTTTCATGCGCTGCGCGCTCCGTAGCGGATGCGGGGATCCAGCAGGACCAGCAGCATGTCAGAGATCATTGTGCCGATGAGTGTGAGCAAGGCCACGAACATCAGAATGAAACCGGCGAGAAACTGGTCCTGGGACTTCAGCGCCGTCAGCAGCGACGGGCCAATGGTCTGCAGGCCCAGAACCACCGAGACCAGAACCGATCCCGATACCATCGCCGGCAACAGGTTTCCGATATCGGCGACAAAGGGGTTGAAGGCCATGCGCAGCGGATATTTCGCCAGCAGCTTGGACGGGGACAGGCCTTTTGCCTTGGCCGTCTCGACATACGGTTTGCTGAGCTCGTCGAGCATATTGGCCCGCAAGCGCTGCATCATCGCTGCAGCGCCCGACGTGCCGATGACGAAGGTCGGGACGATCAGATGAAGGAGGATGGATTTCACCTTGTCCCACGACATGGGCTCCCCTTCGTATATCGGGTCCATGAGGCCGCCGATGGGTATGTCGAAGTACTTGTTGCCGTAATAGAAAAGCATCAAGGCCAGCAGGAAGTTCGGCGTTGCAAGACCAAGATAGCCCACAAAGGCGGCGGTGTAGTCGACCCATGTCTCGGATTTGGCCGCCGCAATGACCCCGAGCGGCAGGGCCACGAGGTAGACGAACAGGACAGCGGCGAGATTAACAAGCACGGTCAGCCACAGCGCATCACCGACGATCTCGCCCACCGGGCGGTCGAATTCGAAAGACCAGCCGAAATTGCCCTGTATCAGACCGAACCAGCCTTGCGGGCCCGGCGCCATGCCGACCCAGATCAGATATTGTTCCCAGATCGGGCGATCCAGCGCATATTCGGTCCGCAGGAATTCCGCCTTCGCGACGCCCTCGGCCTGACCCGTTGCCCGCAACTCGGCGATCTGATTGCTGAGGTAATCGCCGGGCGGCAGATTGATGATAACGAAAATCAGGATCGACACCACCCAGAGGGTGAGCAGCATCGTGATGAACCGATAAATGGCGTAGCGAAGGAACATCATTGGGTGAGCTGCTGAAACGGTTCATCGTAAAAGAATTCATCGATGCGGTGGATGCCGAAATGCGCACCGGGATCCCACGCCCAGGTCGCGGTTTCGGGCACATTGCGCAGCTTGTCGGACACGACAACCGGCTGAGGCGCTTCCGAAAGGATTCCGATTGCAAACTGATTTTGCGCGTGAATATCCAGCATTTCACGCCAGATGGCAGACCTTTCCTGTGGATCGCTCGTGTGGCTCCAATTGTGGCTCAACTCCATCAGACGCACGGCAGCGGGCATATCGGGAGCTTCGCCGACCTGTCCGCCGGTCTGGTAGTACTGGCCCCATTTCGGCCAGGCGAAGAACTCCTGATGTTTGGGGGCAAGGTATTCGGGCGGCGTGTATTGCTGCGGCAAGCCGTTGTCCCAGCCATACCAGACAGCGGCCATGCTGAGGCCGGAATACACCCTGTTGCGCAGGATATCACGGTCAAGCGGACGCATTACCAGCTTGATCCCGATCTCGCGCCACGTGTCAGTCACGATGGCCAGCGCGTTCTCGACTTCCTTGCGTTCGCCGGCGGTTTCGATGACGAACTCCATGGGCCGTCCGTCCGGCAAAAGCCGGATGCCATCCGCCCGGCGCTCGCTCAGTCCCATTTCATCAAGCAGCGCATTTGATTTCGCCGGATAGTATACCGACCATTTGTAAAGATTGGCGGTGTCGTGGAACGGGCTTTCCGGCAACGCCGTCATGCCACCTTCAGTCGCGAGGCCGAAATACAGCGCGCGATTTATCATGCGCCGGTCGATGCCGAGAGACAACGCGCGGCGGAAGCGAACATCCCGGATGATTTCGCGCCAGACCGGATCGGCAAAGTTCAGGTTCGGGTAGATCGCAATCTGGTTGGCGGCACCGTTCGACCAGAGCAGCGTGCGATATCCCGCGCCGTCGGTTTCGCCCTTCTTCAATATGGAGATATCCGGAAAATCAAGGCCGCGCGCCTGCAGGTCTACCTCGCCAGCATTGGCCTTGGCGGCGATCAGTCCACCGCCGACAACCGTCATCTCTACCACGTCGATGTAGGGAAGCTGGGTACCCAGAGCATCGACGCGGTGATAGTATGGATTGCGCACGAAGAGCTTGCGGCTGGACTGGGCCGCAGACGCGTTCATCCAGGGCTGCAGCGTCGGAAGATCCGGATTGTCGAACTTGTACATATTGTCGCGATCGTTGTGCAGGGCTGCCCATGTCCGGACACGCGCTTTCTTGATCGCCCGCTTGAGGGTCGTCGGGTCCGTGAAATCCGCGTGAAACTGTTTGAGATAATGTGCAGGGCGGAAAATGTAGAAGGGGCTGGCCTGTGCGAACAGCTGCAAGAATCCCGGATTTGGCGTCGGCCATTCGATCACCACCGTGTGTTCGTCCGGAAACGTCATTTCGGCCAGAACACCGTCGACATACAGGTTTTGCGACGGACCCGCAGGGCTCAGTTCCTCATTCAGCGCGACATGTTTCCAGTAGTATTCAAAGTCGGCTGACGTGAACGGATGCCCGTCTGACCACTTGTGCCCACGGCGCAGATGGAGGGTGAACTTGCGACTGTCTTCCACCTCGACGTCGCGCAGGATATCGGGATACAGTTCGTAGTTTTCATCGTATCCGACAAGGCGTGCGTAGCCGTAGACGACCATCTGGCGCACATCCTTGGAGCGCGAGACCAGGGTGCGCAGTGTGCCGCCCTGCTCTCCGTACTCGCGCCCCTTGGCCTTCATGTCGACGACCAGAGGATCGAGCGGCAGGCGCTCGGTAACCGGCGGCAAGGAGCCATTGGACACTTCCTGTGCCCAGAAACTGCTTTCTTCCGGTGTAATCTTCGTTTCAGCCTGCGCGTTCAGGCTGAACAAAACGATCGTGATGCAGGACAGTAGAATTCTAAACATAACAGCGTACCTTATGGCCGGGTGCAAGTTCAGTCAGAGCAGGGGCGGCAACGCCCTCAAATCGAAATTCTTCGGGCCAGCTCGAAGGCGAACCAGCCCCCTTCGATACCAGATTGAGATCTATGGGCCGGTTCACGTCCGGTTCCGGCTGCGCCGCAATCAGGGCGCGCGTATAGGGGTGACGTGGATTGTAGAATAGCATGTCAGGCGTCGCCTGTTCGACGACAACGCCCTGACGCATCACGGCGACTTCATCAGCGATACGGGCGACAACGGCCAGATCATGACTGATGAACAGATAGCTGAGTCCCATACGGTCCCTGATGTCCTCGAGAAGCTTCAGTATCTGCTCCTGTACCGAGACATCGAGCGCCGACGTCGGTTCGTCGCAGACCAGCAAGACCGGATCGAGCGTCAGGGCCCGCGCAATGGAAAGACGCTGCCGCTGGCCTCCTGAAAAGGCATGCGGATACCGGGTCAGCATGGATGCATCAAGCCCGACCCAACTCAGCATTTCAATGGCCTTTTCCCGTCGTTCCGCCTTGGTGCCCAGCTCATGTATCTCCATCGGCTCGGTCAGCGTCTGCTGAATTCTCATACGGGGGGACAGCGAGGAATAGGGATCCTGAAACACCATCTGCGCCTGCCGCTGAAAGGCCGTGCGCTCCGCGGGCGTCATTGCATTGACGCGGATTGGTGTCGCACCCGAGCTGGCATAGAACAGCACTTCGCTGCCGGAATCGGGGGCTTCGGCCCCCAGTGCAATCCGCGCGCACGTTGTCTTGCCCGAACCGCTCTCGCCCACGATCGCTACGGTTTTACCCCGTTCGACCGACAGGTTGACCTCGTGGCAGGCGGTTACGGTTTGCGGCTGGCTCCAGCCGCCCGCACGCATGGTGTAGGTTTTGGAGACGTTACGCAATTCGAGGATGTGGTCT